>CAZAFX010000041.1:1003-9351 GCA_964484895.1 uncultured archaeon
CGACCGCGCATGGGGCGATCTCGCAGCACTCCTCAACATCGGCTCGGTCTCCCAGCCGCTGGTGTTCTCAGTCGTGGTGCTGCTCGTGGTCGGGTTCGTCGGCGGCCGCATCTTCGGTGAACTCATCCGCCGCGTCCTGAAGATGACGGCGCTGGACGACCTCGCGGTCAAGTCTGATGTCCAGATCCTGCTCCGCCGGTTCGACTACCGCGGGACGATGTCGGACTTCATCGCGGACGTCGTCACCTACCTCGTCTACGTCCTCACGGTGTTCGCGGTCTTCTACCTGTTCGGGTTCGACTTCATCACGGACTACTCGCAGACGCTTATCCGGTACGCGTCCCGCATCGTCCTGGCCCTCATCGTACTCATCGTCGGCGGCATCACCTCTAGCCACATCGAGTCCATCATCATCCGCCTGTTCCGTGGCGGCCGCATGTCCGGAAACATCGACCGTTCCGGCGCCGAGATCCCGGTGTATACCATCGCCGGCCGCGCCGCCAAGTACATCGGCTACCTCACCGCGTTCCTCATTGCGCTCGGCGTCCTCGGCGTCGACAGGGAGATCCTCCGCATCCTCACGGGGCTGTTCGGGCTCGCGCTCGTCCTGGGAGCGGTAATCGGGACGCGCGACCTGGTCCGGAACATCGCCATCTCCACGTACTTCCAGCTGTCCCGCGTCTTCCGCGGCGGCGAGCACATCCGGGTCGGCGAGTACGAGGGGACGGTCGCCGGCATCCGCCCGCTGTACACCCGCATCAAGTCTGGCAACGACATCTACCATATCCCGAACACGCGCATGCTGCAGGAAGTCGTCGAACACCGGGAGGAGTAAGATGCGGTGGACGGTCGTCTCCCATTACCTCGGCCTGTTCCTCAAGATCTTCGCTGGACTCCTTCTCGTCCCCGTCGCCGTCGGCAAATACTACGGCGAGAGCTTCGTCCAGCTTGAACCGTTCCTCCTCGCTGCATTCCTCTCCATCGTCCTCGGCGTCGTCCTCGCCCGCACCGGAAAGCAGGACCGGCCGGAGGTGATGGAGGCGATGGCGGCCGCCACCATCGGCTGGCTGTTCGCCGTCGGCCTCGGGGCCATCCCCATATTCATGATGGTGGACGTCGGGTTCATCGACGCCTACTTCGAGGCCATGTCCGCCTTCACCACCACAGGGATGCGGATGATCCCATCGGTCGAGGGCCTTCCACGGTCCCTCCTGTTCTGGCGCGTGTTCATGCAGTGGATCGGCGGGCTCGGTATCATCACGTTCTTCGTGACCGTGCTGGTGGAGGCAGGCGGCGTCGCCACCAAGCTCGTCGCGGTGGAATCGAACAAGACGGATGCCGGCTCCATCCGCGCCTCCCTGTTCAACGCCATCAAGTCGATGTGGTACGTCTACGTGCTCATGACCGTGGTCGAGGCCATCCTCCTCGTCTACTTCGACTTCCCCACGTTCCACGCGTTCGCCACGAGCCTCGGCACCCTACCGACCGGCGGCTTCGCCTCGGTGCCGGACCTCAACGCACTGATGAACCCGGGCGCCAAGGCCACCATCGCACTCTTCATGTTCGCCGGCGGCACCAACTTCCTCCTCATCTACAGCCTGCTCCGCGGCAATGTTCGCCGTATCTACGAGGACTACGAGTTCCGCCTCTACGGCTACTTCGTCATCGCGGCCACCACGCTCGTCTTCCTCGATGTCGCCGCCCACACCGGCCTCGGGTCGCTCGACGCGGCATCCACCGCCCTCTTCCACACCATCTCCTACATCTCCTCCACAGGCTACGAACTGACCGCGCTCGCCGAGATGCCCCGGTTCACCCAGGGCATCGCGCTCGCCCTCATGTTCGTCGGGGCCTCGCTCGGCTCAACCACCGGCGGCATCAAGATCCTCCGCCTCGGCATCCTCCTGAAGCTCGTGAAACAACAGGTCAAGGCGCTCACCCTACCGCCGACCGTGATGAACCCCGTGTCAGTCCACCGTCATATCATCCGCGACCGCGAGATACAGCAGATCACGGCCATCGTCCTGCTGTGGCTCCTCGTCGTCGTCGCCGGTGGCTTCGTCACCCTCTGGTTCACCCAGTACGACCTCGGGGCCTCGTTCCAGCTCATCGCCTCCGCGGCAGGGACGATGGGGCCTACCGTGGTCCCGCAGCCGGAGCTCACCGGGCTTCCCGTCCCGGTCAAGGTCAGCATGATGTTCGCGATGCTGGCAGGCCGCCTCGAGATGCTGCCGCTGTTCGCCCTGCTCAACATCCGCATCCTCGACAAGTTCGCCTGATCGGGCCCGGCACTTATTTCACTTACTCTCGTTCAAAGCGTCCCGTGGACCGTACAGCGGTACTGGTGTTGGCGCTGGCTATCGGGGCGGCTATAGGGTTCCTTTCTGTTGTTGCTACAGGGAGCGCCGAGGTAGAGGGAGCGGTGCAGGAGGTTTCAGCAAACGTCTTTCCGCCTGAAACGTATGATGTCGTCATCGTCAACATCGATGCGCTGCGGGCGGATCATCTTCCGTGCTACGGATACCGGCGCAACACGGCCCCCGGGATATGTGGACTGGCCGAGGAGGGGGTACTGTTCGAACGCGCCTATGCGCATGCGCCCTGGACGCTTCCCTCGGTGGCCTCCCTGTTTACCGGTAATAATCCTATGCAACACGGCGTACAGAAGAGACTCCTGTACCTTCCCCCTCGCAGAACAACCGTTCCGGAACTGTTCAAACAGAGCGGCTACCGCACAGCCGCTTTCGTTGAGGGAGGGTTTTTTGGGCCGTATTTCCGCCTTTTGCAGGGGTACGAGGAGACAGAAAGATGGAATGACCCGAAGTTATCATCCGATCAACTGGTGGACCGCGCCATAGGATTCCTTGATACGCCACGGGACCGGCCGCGACTTGTCTACGTTCACCCGTTCGACGTACACGCACCTTACAGACCGCCGAACCGGACCTACAACCGCTGGCAGCCTGAGAGACGGCCCCTTAATCTCTCTGATGACAGGTTCGGGGAGCTTGGCGCGTATCAGGGCAACATCTCGGAGGCGGCGCTCCGACAGATAGAGGCGAGCTATGACGGATCGATCCGTTACACCGATAAGCAGGTTTCCCGCCTGATCAGCGCAATCAAGGCGGATGGAAACTGGGAGGATACGGTATTCGTTGTGACCGCGGACCATGGGGAGTCGTTCAAAGACCACTCGCAGTGGGTCGGCCACACGCACCATCTCTACGACGAATACGTCCGTGTCCCGCTTCTCATCCACCATCCGGATATGGATGCGCGCCGCATCCAGAAGCCGTTCGGACAGGCGTCTCTGATGCCGTTGCTGCGTGACCTGGCTGATGTGCGTACCCCTGCCGGAGCAGAGGATATCCTCCAAGATGCTGTGGACGCCGCCAGCCCAATCTTTCTTTCGCGCGCAAAGCTCGGCGATCAAAAGACTGCCGTTGTCCGCGGCCACCTCAAGCTCATCTTGACCTCTGAGAGACGTATGCTGTACAACCTCTCCGCAGACCCATCGGAGACGAACAATATCCGCCAGGAACACCCGGACATCCAGAGCGACATGCTGGAGCAGCTAAAGAGGCGCATGATGCCCTCCGTTGCAGGAGTGAATCGGTCGATGCCCGCGGAGGTGCGGCGGCGGCTCGAAGCACTCGGCTATATGGAATAGCTGACGCGCCTCATGTCGCTGAAACGCCGGAGAACGGAACGATGTTTTATATACCAGGTGCCCGGATTGTCAGTTGATGTACATCATCCTCGTCGGCATCAACACCATCTCCCGGAAGCTGATCGAGGAGCTCTCCAAGCACCACGACCTCGTCGTGGTGGAGGAGGACGAGCAGAAGGTGGAGCGCATCTACACCGAGACGGCTGCCACGGTCGTCCGCGGCTCCCCGACGAACCTGTCCGTGCTGGAGGATGCCGGTATCTCGAAGGCGGACGTGCTGGTGTCGACGAAGGAGGACGACAACGAGAACATGGTCGTCTGCATGCTCGGGAAGAAGTACGGCGTCCCCAAGGTCGTCACCCGGCTCTCCAACCCGGAGTACCGCGAGATCTACAACATCCTCGAGGTGAACACGGTCGAGTACACGGACATCGTCTACGGCGAGTTCATCTCGGTCATCGAGCACCCGGCCATCGTGAAGGTCGCGAACATCGGCCGCGGCAAGGAGATTCTCGAGGTCATCGTCCGCGAGGACTCCCGCCTCAAGGGCCTCCGCATCGACGAAGTCCGCTCCCTCAACAAGTTCCCGGCCGACGACGTCGAGTTCTCCGCCGTCCTCCGCGAGGATGACGTCCTCCGCCCGGAGGATACGCTCCGGCTCGAGGAGGGCGACTCCCTGGTCATCATCATCGACCCGGGCGCCAAGGGCCGCATCAACAAGCTCCTGTCCTAGCCCAGCAGCAGCCGCACGAACATCGCCGCGGTCCCCACGAGCACCACGAACCCGATCATGCCGGACAGCTGCTCCGTCGCCACCACCACGCCCACGTGCTCCGCAAGGCTTGCAAGGTAGATGGACGCCACACCCATCACCGCCACCGCCCCCATCACGTACTGGATCACTGTCGCCACCTATCGCCAACACCCCCGCCACACTTTTTAAATCGCACGGCGCTGCCGCGTCACGGTTCGACCGGCTGCTGCCGCCGCAGATGCGGGATCGCCCAGCCCGTCCCCAGCCCGACGGAGAACGTGACAAGGAAGATATACGCCGGCACCACCCCGATACCGGTCGCCGCGTGGAGCGGCGTCCCGGTCGCATGTACCACGTTGATCGCTGCCGCCCCGGCGTGCAGCGGTACGTTCGTCAGCGCGACCGCGTCACCAATGATGCCTGGCAGGTAGAGGAACAGCAGCACGGAGAACAGCGGCACCGCCATGAACAGCACGTCCCCCGCCATCCCATGCGTCTGCATGAACGCGCCCAGTGGATTCAGCTCACCCGCCGGCAGCGGCTGCACGTACAGCACGTACAACGTCGTCACCGTATCCGCCAGCAGCGCCAGGATGGCGGCGCCGCGCCACCGCCAGTCCGGGTCCGTCGCCGCCACCAGCCGCTCCACCTGCCGCAGCCACATACCGGGGCATGGGCCGGCCCACCTTAAACCTGTTACCCGCCGGAGTATACCTGTGCGGTCTCACCCGAGCTTCCAGCGCGGGTCTTGGCTGTCCTTGATGTCGACGATGGTCTCGAGCACCTGCAGCTCGCCGGCGGTGAACGCGTCCTCCATCCGCTTGATGATCTTGTAGTCCTGCCCGGACAGGTTGGTGTACAGGACGTCGCCCGCCTCGATCTGCCGGCCCACGGTCACGCTGGTGATCGAGACGGCCACCTCCTGTCCCTTGGACGCGCTGTCCATGCTGTCGCCCTCGTCCTGTATCGATTTCACCCGGCCGACGGCGTCGCCGTCACCGGTCAGCAGCCGCGACCCGCTGTTCAGCACGCCGTCAACGATCTCCACGCCGACGACCGCCGGCCCGGAGCTGCGGAACACGTGGTCCGGCAGCAGCCGGATCTTCGCCGGCCGCGTCATGTTCGCCAGCACCTGCTCCCGCTGCGCCTCGGCCAGCGACTCCTCCCGTTCCTGGTACGCCTCCACCAGCTCGTAGATGATATCGCTCTCGATATACTGCACATCCTCACCCTCCAGCGCCTTCCGCGCGGCGTCGGTCGCCGCCGTGTTGAACGCGAGGATGGACCGGTGCTCCGGCTCCTGGTTGCCAGCCTCCACCACGTCCCGCTTGTTCACCTTCCCCACGGCTGCGGCCCGGACCGGGATATCCGCCTCGGCCAGCGCGTCCATCACCGCCTCCAGGCTGCCGAGCGAATCCGCCTTCACCACGATACCCTCGTCAGCCGTGTCCATCTCGAACGCCTCCAGCTCCGCCGTGACCGCTTCCTCGGCCGCAGCGACATCCCCGCCCGCCGGGACAGCCCGGACCGGTGCACCCGCGACGACACGGTCGAGCTCCGGCGCCGCCACCTTCACGCCTGCCGCCGCTGACACGGCGTCGATGGGGTCGAACGCGTCCTCGTCCCGGATCTCCTGCAGCGGCCGTGGCTCAAGCAGCGCCTTGATAGACGTCGTGACGGGGCCGTCCCGGCCGCCGACGACGAGCGTGTCGTCCTCCCGGAGCATCCCATCGTACAGGATGACGTCGATGGTGGTACCGAACCCCTTCACCGCGTTCACCTCCAGCACGGTACCCTCCCCGACACCCTCCCCCACGTCCAGGTCGCCGGCCATGTACCGCTGCGCCAGCCCGGACAGCACCATCAGCAGGTCCGGCACTCCCTCCCCGGTCTCGGCGGACAGCGGGACGACGCCGACCTTCGCGGTGAAGTCATCCACCCGGTCGTACCGGTCGACGGTGAATCCGGCGTCGGCGAACTCCGCCATAAGGTCGTATATCGCGTCATCCAGCCGCTCCCGGACCCGCTCCCCTTGCTGCTGGTAGCTCGCCATGAAACAGTCATCCTGCTGCTCCCAGCCTGCGATCGTATCGATCTTGTTCAGCGCCACGACGAACGGGGTCTCGCTCTCCTGCAGGAGTTCGATCGCCTCCAGCGTCTGCGGCTGCAGCCCATCGGTCACGTCCACGACCACGACCGCGATATCGGACAGCGCCCCACCCCGTTTCCGGAGCGATGCGAACGCAGCGTGTCCGGGCGTGTCAATGAACAGCAGGCCCGGTATTTCCAGCTCCGTCTCCACCCCATCCAACAATGACCCGCATATCTCCTCTATCTTGTCGAGCGGCACGGACGTGCACCCGATCATCTGCGTGATACCGCCAGCCTCCCGGCCCGCCCGCAGCGTCCCCCGGATATGGTCCAGCAGCGTGGTCTTGCCGGCGTCCACATGCCCGAGCACGGAGATGATCGGCTGCCGTATCATGCCCCGTTACACGGCGCAGAGCTTTTTAAGCGTGGCAGCGGCCGCCACGGCCTGCTATCAATCATACATCAGGAACGCATAGAACATGCGTCTGAACGGAATCGGTCCGATGTGTCACTGGGCGGCGTACTCGTGCTGCCGGTCCTTCTCCCAGTTCTTCTGGCACTTGCCGGAGCAGAAATGGAACCGTGACCCGTCCTTCCGGACGAACAGCTTGCCGGTCGTCGGGTCCAGCGCGTCGCCACAGTACGTGCAGTCAGCCATCTTACCCCTCCATCTCGGTCTCTTCCAGCATCAGCACATCCTGTTCGCGGACCGGGCCGTTCACCTGCCGGACGAGGATCTTGCCCTCCTCCGGACCCTCGGTGATCTTGCAGCGCACCTTCTGCACGCCGCGATGTCCGCCCGTGCCGAGCACCTGTATCACTTCCGCCGGTACCGCCATGCTGAATCACCTACGCGAGCTCCTCGACCTTGTCCACGATGTCGTCGATGTCGTCGTCCGCCGCACCCACCTCGGTGATGGCGACCGCGCTCGACCGCACGTTCAGTCCCGCAGCAAGGCCGAGCTCCTCCTTCTCCGGGACGAAGATGTACGGGATGTTGCGCTCCCGGCACAGCGCCGGCAGGTGCATCACAATCTCGGGGGGGTCGACGTCCTCCGCGATCACGACGAGGTTGGCCTCACCGCGCTCGACGGACTTCGTCACCTCGTTGGTGCCTTTGCGGATCGACCCGGTGTCGCGCGCCCGCTCGACCGCGTTGTACGCGGTCTCCGCGAGGCCCTCCGGGACTTCAAATTCGACGTAGCTCATCGGTCATCACCTCGTGTCATCGGTGTACTACGACCCGTGCGCCATAAAACCTTATAAATGTCGTTCGGTGGCCGCCAGCCGCTGTCCTGTCCGCACGCGACTGTTTCAGGGGCTGACGATGTCCTTCACGATCTCCGTCCGCTTCGCGGCGTCGGCCAGGATGCGCTCCATCTCCTCCTCCAGTTCACGGTCCTCGGCCAGCGTGTTCTCCATCGCCCCGACGTGGCCGTCCATGTCGGCCGCCATCTCCTCCAGCTCCTCGACGGTGTCGACGGCCTTCCGGAACTTCTCGACCGTGATGAACAGCGGCCCCTTCTCGATCTCCGGGATTTCCAGCTCCTTGACCTCTGGCACGTCGATGCTGCGCTCGCCGTCGTCCCCGGCCTGCCGCGCCGGCGACCGCTCCTGGTCGCGGTCCCGTCGCTGCTGTGGCTGCTGGGGCATCCGCTCGCGACGTCCTGCCTCCTGCGCGGGTTGCTGGGCGCGCTGCTGGGCGGCTGGCTCCCGTGACGGCTGCGCCTGGTCCTGCCCGCCCTCCGGCTGTTGCTGCCGGTCCTGCTGTGGGCTGTGCTGCTGCGGCGCGCCGCGGCGCTGGGTGGTCTGGTCCTGCTGGTCCTGCCCGCC
>CAZAFX010000042.1:0-238 GCA_964484895.1 uncultured archaeon
TGTGCATCGATGTGTTGGACGCGTTCACGTTCAGCACGTAGAACCCCGGGTCCTGCGGCGATTCCATCGAGATGTTGAACCACGACTGCGCGATGGAGATGTTCCCGCCGACGAGGCTTCCCTGCTGCACGATCCGCCCGGTCACGTTGTAGAGCTGGTACGAGAGGTTCGCTGACGGCTCGAACGCCAGGTCTGTGCCGATACCGGACACGTTCGTCGCGTTCACCAGCACGGTCAC
>CAZAFX010000042.1:248-912 GCA_964484895.1 uncultured archaeon
CTCCCCGCCGAGGTCCGACAGCAGCGTCAGCGAGATGTTGCCGTCGGGCCGAAGGTACTCGGTCTCGACTACCTGCTCCCCGTCGATACCCTCGCAGTTCCCGTTCGCGTACAGGGTTACGTTGTCCTCCCGTCGCTCAGCAGTGACCGTATCGTTGTAGTACCAGCCAGGCGACGCCCCGAGGTACCCCATCGGCTTGGGGTTCTGGAACGGGTACTCGTATATCACGTTGATCTCGTTGCATCGGTCGGACACGACCGGCTTACCGAGGTGATCTGACGCGTTCGCCACGACCACCATGCTGTCGCCAGCAGTCGTGTTCATCGGATAGAGATGCGTATCTCCGAACGACCAGGACTGCGCGGCCGCGGCCGGGACCAGTGCCGCGGCGACGAGGGCCACGAAGAACAGGCGGGCGGGCGAGGCCATACGCCTTTGTAATGCACCCGGTCGGTATAAAAATCACCCGCCTGACAGCGCCGCCGCGACCACGACAAGCCGCTCCCACGGCACCTTTCGCTCTCGGCCGACCCGCGCCGTCAACCCGGCGTCGGTAAACCGGTCAAGCGTCTCGTCAACGCCGTTCTTCGAACTCTGCAGCAGCAGGACCTCTCCACCGGCCGCGAGGTGGGCGCAGTACGTCCGGGCGACGGCCCGATAAAAC
>CAZAFX010000042.1:922-9128 GCA_964484895.1 uncultured archaeon
CCAGCATCCGCGCAGCGGCGGCGGGTCTCCTCCACGCCGTTGTTCTCCGCCTGCAGCAGGTACAGCCGGCCGCCGGGGGCGAGGTGGTCCGGGGCCGCCCGGATCACGCGGTCGATCACGTCCCGACCGTCGTCGCTGCCGCCCGCCCACGCCCGCTCCTCCGCCGTTCCCAGCTCCCGGTCCACCGGGATGTACGGCGGGTTACACACCACGAGGTCGTAGGTGCCGTCGACGGCCGCGAACAGGTCGGAGCGCATGACCGTCGCATCCACGCCGTGCCGCTGCAGGTTGTCGCGGGCCGTCCTGACCGCTGACGTGGTCACATCGACCGCCGTGACGGCCGCTCCCTGCTGCGCTGCCACGTACGCGAGGATGCCGGACCCGGTGCACATATCCAGCACACGCAGCCCCGCCAAGTCCCGCGCTGCAAGCACGTCCGCAAGCAGCGTCGAATCCTCTGCGGGGGCGTACACGCTGTCCAGGACCGTCCAGTCGTCCGGCACCATAAAGCCAGGTGCGGGGAAGAAGCTTAAATCGAGGTGGGCAGAAAAAGGAGCGCGTGGAGGCGGTAGCTGTATCGTCGCCCGTCGCAGCATCACGCATCAGTTCAGGTCATTATGCACCATCCGCTCATGCGAGGCGAGGTCCTCGGCATCGTCGAAGGTCGCACCACATTCGCTGCACTCATGCGTTCTGTTCTGCGACTCGCCCTGGCGGGAGCGTGCCATGCATCTGTCACCTCCATGCACACGACAGGGCAGCATCTCATGTATAAACATTAGTGGCGGAAACCGCACGCGGTATACGCCTGTGAAGGAGTACGGGAAAGAAAAAGGAAGCGGTCCCGGAGGCGTTTACGCTCCGTGCGCCTCGCGGGCGCGCTCCATCTTCTCGGCGGCGGTGTCGAAGGTCGCACCGCGCTCGCTGCACTCGTGCTGGCGCTCCAACGCTATATGCCCTGGCTGTATGGACAGCAACGGGAATGATGATAGTCTCTGTTAAATGTTATAAAGGGTTAGACAGCTTCCTAGTTACGGTTGACCTTCTGTCCAACGAATTTAATACTGGAGTTCAACAGATTTTCATCGATCTGGAAAAGGTCTGCATCGGGGTTTTGGCTGTCCTCCTGGTTCAGACATCTGCAGGTGTAGATCTCACATCAACGGTTGAGGAAGTGGCCAGGACCAAGTGCATGAACTCATCCGGGCCGGTTGACGAGAATGTCAGCATCGATTATGAAGAAGACGATTTCATCCATGGAGAGATATTTCTGAACGGGAAGAAGGTGGATGAGGTCGACTGCTCCAGGCTCGATGAATACTCTTTCACAAAGTCGAGTTCAGGGTTTTCGGGTGATTTTTCTGCTAAATCTATAGTCTTTCTCCTGTTTTTGCTACTCCTGGTATTTTCCCCGCTCTTGACTTCGCTGGGTTTCTATATAGTGTCAGGCAGTACTGGAGACCTGTTGAAGATTCTTGCCGTATCCTGGGTTTCGCCCGCTTTATTTTTCCTGCTAGGCAGGCACAATCTGTTTTTCCTTCTATCTAAGTCTTTTGGAGGTATTTCAGATTATATCCCGGGCGGTTTCCTGTTAGCTGTCGTTTTCCTTCTGCCTCTCTATCTGCTCTACAGGCTTTTCAGAGACATGCAAAGCAGAAAAGAGAGAGTCTGGTTGATTGCGGTTTACCTATCTGTTATCATATCTTCCGCCATGCTCATCGTCTTCACAACTCAATCTCTCTAACCGGGATTGCAGTCCACGAGTTCCTGGTAGCTGACCCCTTCCTCCATCTAGATCAATGTTCTGTCAGTGGTGGCGGGCGGCGGTGCTGGCCCCGGTCAGTGCTGCTTGAGCTCGTGCTTCCGCTTCAGCGAGGCGTGGTCGAACGATTCGCCGCACTCGTCGCAGGTCAGGTCGTCCGCCCCCTCGGCATCGATGGTGACATCAGCCGACATGGCTGTACTACACGTGGCGTGCGCGGCATTAAAAGCTGCCGGTCCATCGAGGGTGCTACCGGTCAAGCGCGGCGTCCAGGAAGCCGCCGTAGAGCGGGTGCGGGCGCTCGAGCCGGGAGCGGAACTCGGGGTGGGCCTGCGTCCCGACGTAGAACGGGTGGTCAGGCAGCTCGATGTACTCGACGAGGCGGCCGTCCGGCGACAGGCCGGAGAGGACGAGGCCAGCATCCTGCAGTCTGTCGTGGTAGTTGGGGTTGACCTCGTACCGGTGCCGGTGCCGCTCCTGCACCGTGTCCGCACCGTACAGGTCGCGGACGTGGGTGCCGTCAACCAGTGCGGCGGGGTAGCTGCCGAGCCGCATCGTCCCGCCCTTCGCGTCCACGTCGCTCTGCTCCGGCAGCAGGTCGATGACCGGGTGCGGCGTGTCCTCGTCCACCTCGGTGGTGTGGGCGCCGTCCAGCCCGGCGGCGTGGCGTGCGTGCTCGATCACCATCATCTGCAGTCCGTAGCAGATGCCGAGCGTCGGAACACCTGCCTCGCGGCAGTGCTCCGCTACCGCGATCTTGCCGTCGGTGCCGCGCGGGCCGAACCCGGGCGAGATGACGACGCCGTCGTACCCGTCCAGCGCCTCCGCCGGCGTGGTGTCGCCCTCCTCAATGCGGGTGGTCTCGACGAGGTCGATGTCGACGGCGACGCCACGGTGGGCGGCGGCGTGCCGCAGCGCCTCGTTGATGGAGACGTACGAGTCGTCGATGTCGGTGTACTTGCCCGCGAGAGCAATCTTGACAGTCCCGTCCGGGTCGTCAAGCGCCCGGACGAGGCCGCGCCACCGGTCCAGCCCGTCACTGTCCGGCAGGTCGAACCGGTCCGCGATGAGGCTGTCGAGGCCCTCGTCCTGAAGGACGAGCGGGAGGCGGTAGATGTTGTCGATGTCCGGGTCGGAGATGACCGCGTCCTGGGGCACGTCGCAGAACAGCGCGATCTTCTCCTTGGTCTCCGGTTCGAGCGGGTCGCCGCTCCGGCCGATGACGGCGTCCGGGTCCAGGCCGGCCCGCTGCAGTTCCTTCACCGAGTGCTGGGTGGGCTTGGTCTTCTGCTCGCCGACCGTGTCAAGGTGCGGGACGAGCGTGGTGTGGAGCAGGACGGTGTCGTCGGCCTCCATCCGGAGCTGGCGGATGGCCTCCAGGTAGATCATGTTCTCCATGTCGCCGACCGTGCCGCCGACCTCGACGACGACCACGTCCGCGTCCTCGTCGTCCGCCACCGCCCTGAACCGGTCCTTCACCTCGTCAGTGACGTGGGGCACCATCTGCACTGTCGTGCCGAGGTAGTCGCCCGCCCGCTCCCGGTCGATGACGGACTGGAACACCTTGCCGGACGTTAGGTTCCAGGAGAACTTGCCGTCCACGTCCAGGAACCGCTCGTAGTGGCCGAAGTCCATGTCGACCTCGCCACCGTCCTCCAGCACGAACACCTCCCCGTGCTCGTGCGGGTTCATCGTGCCCGGGTCCACGTTCAGGTAGCCGTCACACTTCACCGGGACGACGGACTGGCCGCGGGCCTGCAGCAGCTTGGCGACCGACGCCGCCACAAGCCCCTTCCCGAGCCCCGACATCACACCGCCCGTCACGAACACCCATCTCGGCATGGCACTACTCGCCCGTTCACTCTTTTGAAACATGGAGCATGCCGCATAGCACCTTCAACCCCGGCAGCATGATATCCCGTCAGACCGTCACTGGACGTACCCGAGCTGCCGGAGCTTCTCCCTGAGTTCCGGACTCATCTCTCCCTGCACCACCGATCCTTGTTCCTCACGCCGCTCGATGCCCTCCTGATACCGGATGCAAAGCTCCTCTTCAAGGCGTTTGGCCGGTCTCTCACCGGACAGGACCAGATGCAGCATTTCCTGCAGCTGTCTCAGATACCCCGGCCGGGACCGGCCGACGCGCTGGCACGCGCCCTTGGGGGAGAGCATCCGCACGGACGCAGTATCATTCCACACACGCCAGAGACGGTACGGCTTCCCTGCTGCATAGCCTACCCTGCCGGTGTCCTCACCGTGCAGGACCGGTGTCAGAGAACGACCGTCAACAGGATATCCGGCATCGATACCGAGGTAGTCGTAGATGGTTGGCACCACGTCGATGTGCCGGACACGGCTCCCGATACGCGTACCTGCATGCTCGTTGCCCGGCAGCTTGATAATCAGCGGGATATGGGTGAGCCGGTCGTCCGGCCAGCCTGCGTGTCCGGGGTTCTCTGGGGTGTAGATGCGCTCACCGTGGTCCGCGGTGACGATGATAAGCGAGCGGCGGTACAGCCCCCGCTGTTTCAGCTGCTCAATCAGTGCACCGACACGGTGATCTGCCTCTAGGATTTCGCCGTCGTAGAGGCCAACAATGGTATCGGTCCCGGCCAGGTCCCACGCGTGCTCCTTCCACCACTGGAACCCCTTGAGATCCCCGTCATCGGGAGGATTCCAGAGGATACGATGGAGCGATGCATTCATCTCCACCCACTGCTGGAACCTCCGGGACGGCGTGTATCCTCCGTGGGCCTGCTCCCTGATGAACCACCAGTGGAACGTCCCTGCGGTAGGGGTGGGGCGTGTCCGGTTCGTCCTCGGCTTCCCATGCTCCAGTATGTACGCTGTCGCCCCCCGACGCACTATCCGGTACCCGACATCATGGAGCCGCCTGCCGACCGTCATCGTCTCCCGGGACAGCCGGTCCTCCAGTCCGAATAACCCGTTCACCGCAGGATTCTGCCCGGTGATGAGTGATGGAACTGCGATCGCCGTCCAGCTTCCCTGGCTGTACGCCTCCTCGAACAGGATGCCGTCCTCGGCAAGCCTACAGATATGCGGAGCCGTCCGGCGGTGGTACCCGTAGCACGGGCCGATGTGGTCCGCCCGCACGCTCTCGATGGTGATGAGGATAATCGGCGGGCGGTCACCGTTGACAGTATCGTCCCGAAAGACCACCTCCGCTACTTCCGCCATCGGGCCCGCCGCAGCGACGCCGACCGCACCGACCACCACCGCCAGGGAGAACAGCAGGAGTTCGCGGCGACCGACCGGGCTACGAATCATCCCTCTCACCAGCCGCATCGTCGGCCACTTCCTCATCGCCGGACAGGATGCGGCCGAGCCCGCGCTCCAGCAGGGTGAGGCCGTGGTGGAGGCAGTCGTCGCAGACGTACTTGCCGAGGCGCTCCTCGCGCGCTGCTTCCTCCTCCGTCAGTCTGTCGCCACAGTACTCGCAGTGGTGCGCCATGTCATGGACTGCCACGGGGCGGGTTTATAGCTACCGGTCCCGCCGCTCGTCCAGCGCTGCTGCGATATCCGCGACGGCGTGGACGTCGAGGTCGACGACCCGTTCCTCGCTGTGGGGGAGGTCGTCGCGCATCGCCTTGGCCGCGTCCTTGGAGATGTCGAGGATATGACGGGCGTCGACGACGGCGTTCCGCACCTTCTTGCGGCGGTGGGTGAACAGGGCGGTCGCGATGGTGCGGAACCGCTCACGGTCGACATCGAGCGGCCGGTTCCGCGGCACCAGCTTGACGATGGCGGCGTCGACCGCCATCTCCGGGTGGAAGGCGTCGGCCGGCACCGGGCCGAGCCGGACCGGGGTGTAGTCGTACCGGGCGAGGACGGTGGCCCGGCCGTAGGCGCTGTCACCGGGTGCGGCCACGAGCTTGTCGACGAACGCGTCCTGCAGCACAAGCACAGCCCGGATGCGGCGGCCGCCGAGCAGGTCGACGAGGTCGGCGGAGAGGTGGAACGGCGGGTTGGCCACGCAGGCGTCAGCGTCCGGCAGGTCAGCCCCCGTGATATCCTCCTCTCGGACCTCGACGTTGTCCAGGTCGGCGACCTCCGCCCGGAGTGCGGCCGCCACCGCCGGGTCGTTCTCGTAGGCGTGGACGCGGCCGGCGGCCGCGGCGAGGGCGGTGGTGATGGTGCCGACGCCGGCGCCGATGTCCAGCACCGTCTCATCCTGAGCGATACCGGCAGCATCCACAAGCTGCTGGACGACTGCGTCATCGGCGAGGAAGTGCTGGCCGCGGTCCGGGTCCGGCGTGATGCCGTGCCGCTGCAGGACATCCTGTAACATAGTCCCTCACTCTGGATGTTGGATGTGGTAATTAAAAAGAAGTGATGGGACTATCAGTCATCGACGTAAACGGTGACGCCTTTCTCCCGGAGCAGCTCCATCTGGCGGTGGACGAAGTCCTCCTCGACGCTGCCGCGGGTGGCGATGAAATACATCTGTGCGTCGCCGATGGGGCGCATCACGCGGCCGGCGCGCTGGGTGGCCTGCCGGCGGCTGCCGCCCTGCCCGGACATGACGATGCCGACCTCGGCGTCCGGGATGTCCAGTCCTTCGTCACCGATGCGGGAGACGATGAGACGGGTGCGGTCGCCGTCCCGGAACGCGTCCAGGAACTCCTCGCGCCTGTCATGCGGCATCTCACCGGAAACGAACGGGATGTCGAACGCGTCGGAGAGCTGCTCGCCCTGCTCCAGCCAGTCGGCGAACACGATGACCTTGCGGTCGTCATGCTCCTCCAGCAGCTCGCCGAGGACGCCCTCCTTGGCCGGGTTCTTGCCTGCGATGATATGCTTCTTGATACCGTCGGCCTTGTCGTACTTCGCCCGGTAGCCGTCCGCCCACGGCACGAACCGGATATGGACCTCTGGCTTGAGGACGTGGCCCTGCTGGAAGAACAGGCTCCAGTCGCCGCCGATGGCCGGGCCGATGAGCGTGAAGATCTCCTTCTCCTTCCGGTCCTCGCGGACCGGGGAGGCGGAAAGCCCGACCCGCCGGACGGACTGGAGGTTGGCGGCGGTGCGGAACACCTTGGCGGGGATGTGGTGGACCTCGTCGAAGATGATGAGCCCCCAGTCCTTCCGGAACACCTCCGGGTTGCTGCCGACGATATGGTACGTGGCGAGCGTCACGTCGTTCATCTCCTTGGTGTCGCCGTGGTACTCGCCCAGCCTGTCCTCGGTCAGCGTGGTCTTGTCCAGCAGCTCCTCCTTCCACTGCGGTATCAGTGACCGCTGCGGGACGAGGATGAGCGTGGGCGCGTCCACCTCGGCAAGCAGGCCGATTGAGGTCACGGTCTTCCCGCTGCCGGACGGGTTGGCGAGGACGGCCGACTTCATATCGTACGCGGTCCGCATCATCTCCTCCTGGTAGTCCCGGAGGTCCACGGTCAGGTCGATGCCGAGTTCCTCGTCCGGCTCCCGGTAGTCGTAGTCATCCGTCACCGGGTAGCCCTTGTCCAGCAGCGCGCGCTTGATCTCGGCGCGGGCCTTCGACCCAGATGCGATGCGGGACTTGGAGTCGGTCACCTCCGCCACGAGGTTGTCCGCGACGTCGTCCACCTGCCGCGCGTACTCCATCCGCTCCGCGTCCTCACAGACTAGGACGTAGTACGGCCCCTCCTTCCGGATGGAGAACAGCTCCTTCCGGTGGAACGTCTCCTCCAGCCACGCCATGAACGTGGGGTAGTCCCTGTCGAGCAGGTCATCGAAGATCTCTTCCGCCTCGTTCTGGGTCACGTCCGAGTTCCACAGGTCCATCCGCCGGACCTGGAACTTGAACAGATCGTCCGCCGAAGACTCCATGTACGCGACCCGGGAGAGCTTGCGCAGCGTCTCCTCCGACGGGTTGACCGCCACGAGCTCGCGGGACGGCTCGAAGAAGAACAGCTGCTCCACATCGCCAGCCCGCTCCCGCAGCGGTTCTGGCAGCTCGTCCTGGTACTCCTCCCATTCCTCATCGGACAGCTCGATGCGGACGCCCATCCCCGCTCCATGCGGCACAAAGATTTTAATCTTCCCGCACCGCTGCGGTCCGCGCCGCCCCCGAGGACCGCACGAAAACCGGAATTCTGGCGGAAGCAGCGGCTCCACAACCTTTAAATAACAGCCGCGGTAACGACGCATCAGTGAGTCTCACCGTGTCACAAACGCGCCAGGGGGTCTCCCCGCTCATCGCCGCCGTCCTTCTCATCGCATTCACGATGGCGGTCGCTGCCATCCTGACGGCGTGGGTGACGACGTTCACACGGGAGCAGACGGGAGCACTCGGCAACGAGAGCCAGCAGCAGATCGAGTGCAGCTTCGCCAACATGGAGGTTGCAGCCACCGAGTTCGGCAGCAGCTACGTCATCGTCGCCGTCCGCAACTCGGGGCAGAACGACCTCCGCAACGTCTCCATCACGGTGTTCGACGGCAGCT
>CAZAFX010000043.1:0-2859 GCA_964484895.1 uncultured archaeon
CACCGTGAGCCGCCATGCCAGAGCACACAGACCTCGACGCGCACGCGGGCGACATCCTGGACAGCCGCTACGATGAGCGGATGGATGTCCCCGCGTTCACGGAGTACGTGCTCGACAATCCCGACCACTCCCACGTCGTCCCCTCGGCACAGTACCTGCTCGACGCAATCAAGGCCGAGGGGACGCGGACAGTGGTCGAGGCCGGCGAGGAGAAGGAGCGGTACAAGTTCTTCGACGACCCGCACAACGACGGTGAGCACGCGGTCCTGGGCAACACCGAGGTCCTCAACGACTGGGTCCGGGACCTGGAGTCACGGGCGCAGAAGCACGGGGACAAGGAGGACAGCATGTTCTGGTTCGTCGGACCGACCGCGTCCGGCAAGTCCGAGTTCAAGCGGTGCCTCATCAACGGCCTCCGGGAGTACTCAAAGACAGAACAGGGGCGCCGGTACACGCTGGAGATGAACGTGGACAGCGTCAAGTACCCGCAGGGCGACAACGCGTTCGCGGATGGAGGTCGTAGGCCGAGTGATGCGGACTGGGCGGAGAGCCCGGTGCAGTCCATCCCGCTCATGATCTACCCGGACGAGACCGTCGACGAGTTCTACGACCGGCTGAACGAGGAGCGAGAGGGCGACATGGAGCTGTACCAGCCACCTGGCCTCGACCCGCTGATGAAGCGCGGGTACGAGATGATGTTCAACACCCTTCACCGGGAGGGCCACGACGGACAGCAGATCATGTCGGCCATCACCGACGAGGGCGCGCTGAAGGTGCGGAACTATATCGTTGATATCGGGAACGGCATCGGAGTACTCCACTCCGAGGATGAGGGCAGGCCGAAGCAGCTGCTGGTCGGGAGCTGGCAGAACCGCATCTCCCAGGAGCCGACCTGGGGGCAGCGCGACCCACAGGAGTTCACGTTCGACGGCATCCTGTCACAGGGGCAGAACGGTCTGACCATCATCGAGGACGCCATCCAGCACAAGGAACTCGTGCGGAAGCTGCTGAACGTGGCGGACGAGAACGCGGTCAAGCTGTCGACCGGCATCCCGATGGAGATCGACAGCCAGATCATGCTCATCTCCAACCCCGACCTCGAGGCGGAACTGACGAAGGCAGAGGAGCGGGGACAGGAGGACCCGTACCGGAAGCTGCGGCGGCGGCTGGATCAGTACCGGCTCAAGTACCTGACCGAGTACCGGACCGAGGAGCATCTCATCCGGCGGGCAATCACGAACGACACGGAGATCCAGCAGCCGGACGACTTCGATGCCGCCGAGGAACTGGTGCGGGCGCCGTGCGAGGTCGTCGTCAGCGGTGATGAGGATGAGGAGGTGCGGCGGGAGATCGCGCCGCACGCACTGGAATCATCGGCGATGTATGACGTGATAAGCCGGCTGTCGGACGACCTTCCGGAGCCGTCCGAGTACGACGGCGACGATATTCCTGACGCGTTCGGCGATCTCACGTACACGGAGAAGGCACAGCTGTACGACCAGGGGTTCCTGGAGATCGAGGACGTGAAGCTGGAGAAAGCAGACTTTGACTGGGATGAAGACAAGCAGCGGGAGGACGGGAAGGACGGTATCCCGGTCACATTCACGACCGTCGCAATCGCGAACCTGCTGCAGGAGGAGTTCGACCGGAAGTACGACGATGTTATCATGCCGCGGGATGTCCTCGGGCGCATGGACGACGAGTTCAACGAGCAGACCGTTATCGGCGATGAAGAGGCGGACGAGTACCGTGAGCAGCTTGACGACGTGCTCGACTACCTGCACGGCCGGCAGCAGGAGGACGTGCTTGAGGCGCTGCTGCACGGGCAACGCGCGACAGAGGATGCCGTCCGCCGGTACGTCAACCACGTGGCGAAGGACCTGAACGACGACCAGGTGCAGGAGGACGGAAAGAAGAAGGACCCGGACAGGGGGATGATGCAGCAGTTCGAGGTCGACCACCTCGGCAAGTTCTCCGACGATGACTACCAGCGGGACGGGACGCCGAAGGACCACGTCGTGGAGTGGCGCCAGAACAACATCGCCACACCGATCGCGGAGCGCGGGTTCGCCGGGGACACACCGGACCCGGAGGAGCTTGCGCTGGAACTCCCCGTCATCGAGCGGCTGATGGGTGACGATAACTGGGACGACGTCGAACGCATCTACGTGGACGACGACGAAGAGTTCGAACCAAAGAAATGGCTCAACCCGACGGAGGGAACCGCCACTGAGCGTATCAAGGAGCGGGCAGTCGACAACCTGATCGACCTGTTCGACTACTCACCGGAGTCGGCAGAACTCACGAGCTGGCACGTGCTCGTCCGTGACTTCGACCCGATGGATGAGAACGTCGATGACCCGTACTACGAGGACCGATAGCGATGGGCATGAGAGACAATGTCGACCGGTACTACACGGTAGGGGAGGAGAAGCGGCAGGACCTCCAAGACTTCATCCAGTGGGGAGACATGGGCGCCAGCGACCCGTCCCAGCCGCGCATCCCTATCAAGATTATCGACCTGCCCGAGTTCGTCTACGACGCGTCGAAGAAGGGCGGCGTCGCACAGGGCGAGATTCCCGGACAAGGACAGGGGCAGGGCCAAGGGCAGGGTCAGGGACAAGGACAGGGGCAGGGGCAAGGACAGGGAGAGGGGCAGGGCGATAACCGGCCCGATGTCGGCACGCCTGTGCCCGGGCAGGGACAGGGGCAGGGCGGCGGCAAGGGCGGTGACGATGCTGGCGAGGGCGACGGCGAGCACGACTTCTATGAGATGGACCCGGAGGAGTTCGCTGACCGGCTGGACGAGGAGCTCGGGCTGGACCTCGACCCGAAGGGGAAGCGGGTGAAGGAGGAGAA
>CAZAFX010000043.1:2869-9085 GCA_964484895.1 uncultured archaeon
AAGGGGTCAACCTCGACTTCGACCGGCTGCTGAAAGAGTCTATCAAGCGCGAGGCGGGGACCTTCATCGACGACCAGTTCCTGCAGAGCCTGCTGCAGGTGGAGGGATGGGGGCCGGACGACGTATACAGCTATGTGCAGGAAGGGTTCGACCCGGAGATCGTGGAGGGGGCGCTGCAGGTAGACGGGTGGGGCCCATCCCGGGTGCATGAATGGGCTGTCTGGGAGCGGCACCCGCCGTACGAATCCCTCTCGGAGGAATGGGTGGAGCACGCATACGACCGGCTGCGGCAGGAGGACGTGGATCTGGGCCGGTACGGCAGCATCGAGGAGCTACTCAGCCGCTCCCAGCCGGAGCCGCTGAACCCGCCGGTACGGGTCGGCCCGGGATATATCGAGGATCTGTACTACGAGCTGGTGGATGCCGGGATGGACCTTGACCGGTGGCCGGACCTCGATGCGATGGAGCAGGAGGTGCAGCGCCGCACGTTCTCGCAGAAGGTGCAGGAGGAGGGTATCGAGGAACTCGAGTTCCGGCCGGACGACGAGCGGTTCCGGCATCCGGAGACGGAGGAGGAGTACGAGGAGGCGGTCGTCATGTTCTATATCCGGGATGTATCCGGGTCGATGGGAGAGGACAAGAAGGATCTCGTGGAGCGTACGCTCACTCCTATCGACTGGTATCTGCGCGGCAAGTACGACGAGGCTGTCTCGGTCTACATCGCCCACGACTCGACGGCATGGGAGGTGGAGCGCATGGAGTTTTTCGGCCTCGACTCCGGTGGTGGGACGACCGTCTCCAGCGCGTACGAGATCGTGGACGCCATCGCGTCCGGCGACTTCGACAGCATCGAGGAGACCCAGGGCACGCACCGGAGCCGGTACAACTGGCGGACCGGGCAGATGGAGCGTGGGCCGCGCATCCGGAAGGACGAGCACCCGGACGAGGGGTATCCGTTCGAGGACTGGAACCGGTACGTGTTCGCCGCTGGTGACGGCGAGAACTGGAGCAACGACACGACCGAGCACGTCATCCCGTATATCAACGAGATCGACGCCAACCTGCACGCGTACGTGCAGACCCAGCCCGGAGGCGGCGGTCGCGGGTCGCTCGCGGCAGACCTGGAGGACTACGATGACTGGGATGACGGGACGGACCCTGTCGTCACCCGTGTCAACGGCAAAGACGACGTCATCCCCGGCATCAAGGAGATCCTGATGGAGGCATAACCATGAGCAACCGAGAACGCGTGACGGCACAGAAGAACAAGACAGCCGCGGAGCTGGAGGACTCCCGGGACGACGCCCGGGACCTCGCCCACCGGATGGGCCTTGACCCGTTCGAGGGGAAGTGGTGGATCGTCGACTACGACGAGATGAACGAGCTCGGGGCGTACGTCGGGTTCCAGGACCGGTGGCCGCACTGGCGGTGGGGGATGCAGTACGAGCAGCAGCGCAAGAAGGGGAAGCACTTCGGCGGGAAGGCGTACGAGCTCGTGATCAACGACAACCCGTTCCACGCCTACCTGCAGGTATCCAATGAGATCGCGGACCAGAAGGCGGTCATCACCCACGTGATGGGGCACGCTGACTTCTTCAAGCGGAACCGGTTCTACCACCTGTTCGACGACGACCCGGACGCGGCTAACATGATTCACGGCCACGCCGACACCGTCCGCGAGTACATGCGGAGCGATGAGGCGGACCGGGGAGAGATCGAGCGGTTCATCGACAACATGCTCACCATCGAGGACAACATCGACCAGCACACGGCGTTCAAGGAGTTTTCCGAGATTCAGCGCGAGCGGGAGGAGGAGCAGGACGAGGAGGACGAGGAACCGAACGTCAGGGAGAAGCTCGCCGACCTTGTCGGTGAGGAGGATGTCCGGGAGACGGTGTTCGATCCGGAGTGGGTCGAGGAGCTGGAGGACCGGCTCGACGAGGAAGAGACCTACCAGGTGCCCGAGGAGCCGGAGGAGGACCTGATGCTGTTCCTCCGGGAGCACGGTAAGCAGACGGACGAGGACGGGAACCTCACGGACCTGGAGGACTGGCAGGAGGACGTCATCGACATCCTCCGCCGGGAGTCGTACTACTTCGCACCGCAGAAGATGACGAAGGTGATGAACGAGGGCTGGGCAGCGTACTGGGAGTCCATCATGATGGCGGGCGAGCTGTTCGCGGACAGCGACGAGTACATCACCTATGCGGACCACCAGTCCCGCGTGCTCGGGTCGCCTGGGCTCAACCCGTACGACCTTGGGAAACAGCTCTGGGAGTATATCGAGAATACAGCCAACCGGAAGGAGGTCACGCAGCACCTGCTGCAGGTGGAGGGCGTGGCCGAGGTGCGGGACGGGGACACAATCGACCCGAAGCAGTTCACCGCGGATGTCGACTTCCGCGCAGTGGAGGACTACATCTGGCAGGGGACCGACGTCCGGAACGTCGTCGGGAATCTGTGGGAGCTCGACCCGGACCACCCGTACATCGACGCCGAGGGGCTCGAGGCGGTCCGCGCGGTCGAGGAACGCATCGAGGAACTGGAGGAGGACGGCACGCTCGACGCCCTCACATCGTACGTCACGGACGTGTTCGAGGAGCGGCGGACGGACTACGTCGGCAAGGATGACATCCTCGACGATCTCCGGGAACAGGAACTTGTGGAGGACGACCAGGTCGTGGAGGAGCTGGGCGAGTTCATCTACCAGCGGCTGTACGACGACGAGACCACCGGCCTCGACGAGGACGAGGTCGAGGAGGCTGCCCTGCAGGGCATCCGCGGCGACCACGACGTCTACCAGCACCCATGGAAGGTGCTGACCGAGGATGGGCTTGCCCGCCGGAACTTCTCGCTGGCCCGGCCGAAATATCGTGGCGTCCTCGACGATATCACCACCGGCGAGATCGAGACGGTCATGGAGTTCACCGAGGACTTCGACCCGCACCGGTACGCATCGATCGAGGAGGCGCTCGACAACGTGGACTACACGGCCGGCTGGCAGGAGATGCGGACCGTCCGCGAATCACACAACGATGTCACGTTCATCGACGAATACATCACGCCCGAGTTCGTCCAGCGGAACGAGTTCTGGGCGTACGAGAACTTCCCGGACGGCCGCGGCGGCCAGCAGCCGCGGGTCACCAGCCACGACCCGGAGGACATCAAGAACAAGCTGCTGCTCGACTTCACCAACTTCGGCAAGCCCACCATCAAGGTCGAGGACGGCGACTACGAGGAGGAGGGCGGGCTGCTCCTGTCGCACTACTTCAACGGCATCCCGCTCGACGAGCAGCAGGCGGCCGCGACCATGCAGCGCATCTACGAGGTGTGGAACCGGCCCGTCCACCTCAAGACCGTCGCCGTCCAGCCCGACGAGGAGGGTCTGGAACAGGCGAACCGGCAGCTCGAGTACCAGCGGCAGTACGGCCGCGAACCCCACATCGCGCTCGAGCGACCGGAGACCACCCCGCTCATGCTCTCCTACGACGGCGAGCGGTTCGACTCACAGGTGATCGACGAAGATGAGGTCGACATCATCGACGACCCACGAACGTACGACAGCATGCCGGACGACTGGTACATCAACTGACCGTCGGGCCGACCGCACAACAAATATTTAAGTCTCGACGCGAATTCTCAACACCGAGGTGGAACCCATGGACGATGATGCCCCGGACACGACCGACGTTCCCGCAGAATACACCGCAGAACTTCCAGACCGGATGGACAAGGAGATCATCGCCAGCCGGCTGGAGGACGAGTACGGGTTTACGGGCCGGGACGCCGTCGGCAACCAGATCACTGGTGGTCGGTACGGCGACGAGGAACGGGTCGCCCATCTCAGCCTCTACACCCCTGACCGGGACTGGCACGTCGCCGTGGCGGACGACGAGTTCACGCTCGCATACGTCGGCGACGGAGAAGTCCCGCTCGACCACGAGGAGGCGGCCGTCGTCAGCCGTGCCGTCGACCGCCTCGCAGATGGCGAACCGGACGTCGCCGGCTTCGAGTACATCGTCGACGAGGACGGGGATCAGGACATCCCTGCCGGCGACGACCCGACCCTGGATCGAGGGGACATGGACGACAGCGGCCTTCCAGGCTCCATCTTCCCGGAGTAAGCCGCACGCACCGCCGGATGCTGTGGCAAACGGTTAAAAGCCTTCCAGCAGCCGTCATGCCGCAGCGGGATGCCCGACCACCACGACACGGCCACCGCCTACCTCGCCGAACTGGAGGACCTGTACGGCCGCGGCCTCACCCAGGACGAGTTCCAGGAGCACACGGCAGTCCCGGCGGCGGACGCCGACGCACTGGTAACGGACGCCGTCCGGGCGGGAGACATGCTTGAATACCGCATCGATGACGACACGTACCTCTGGACGACGGACGACCGCGGACGCCCCCGGCAGGCGGACGCGTTCACCGCGCTTATCAGGGGCGAATCCCGTCAGCTTAAGGCGGACGACGACCGGTACCGGGACGGGTGGGCCGACCAGGTCGCAGCAGCGCTGACGCCGGTACAGGTCCCGGCGGATGAGACGCCGTGGGACGCCACCCTGCCGCGGTGGGACCCTGTGCAGACCGCACAGTGGGCTGAACGGTACGCGGCGGGCGGTGCAGACTGGACGCCGACAGCCCTGTCGACCGACCACATCACCGGCGAGACCGCGCTGACCGTGACCGCGGACCCGCGGCAGGACGGCAGCGTCACCCTCCGGTACACGGTCGACGACCATGGTGACGCCGCCACGGTACAGCTGGCCGGCGTGTTCCGGCGACTGCCCGACGCGGACTGGGACCCACAGCCCGACGCACGGCACCGGTACCTCTCCAGCATCCTCACGGATATCGGTGCCGTCGACCGGCACGCCCACCTGAATGAGCTGGTCATCGATGCAGCGGCCGACATCAACAGCCGTGCCGCGCTCGGGCGGTACCGCGATGTCCTCGACGGCCTCCGCGACCTCGACGTCGGTGACCGCCGCGGGGACGCCGCAACGGCCGACCGGATGCAGACCTGGGCGCGGCGGAAGGGCCAGTTGCAGGGGTTACTGGCGGCGAAGGAGGCGGACCGGGATATCCCGGACAGCTTCCGGTCCGACGGCGCCCTCGCCGCTCCAGGAGAACGGGACGCGGCCGTCCTCGAGCGGTACCTTGCCGAGGTGGACGCGCGGCTGGACGAGGACTACCTCGCGGACGCGGACCTGTACCAGCACTGCGGGGCGCTCGCGTCGACGCTCGTCGACATGGTCGTACGGGAGGACACACGACTGCGGCAGCGCGACTGGCCGGACGCGCTCGACGACGACACCCTGCTTGCATCGGTCCGGGACGGGCGCGGCGGCGATGCATCCCGCCACGTCCGCGCCAAGTGGGATGAATACGTCGACGCCTACGTCAGACGGATGGAGACCGCCGCGGATGCGAAGCTCGGGGACGCAGCACTGACCGGCTAACCGGGCAGCCGGAGGGTGTCACCGTCGACCGCCAGCATCTCCTCGTCCACGAGCTCTACCACCAGCTCATCGAAGTCATACTCGTCCGGCAGCTCCAGTTCCGCCCGCGCCGCCGCACGGTCCATGGGACCACCCATCAGCAGCTTGAGTAGCTTCGCGCGGTACTGCCGCCACGACCCCTCGAACGTGGACTGCTGCTGGATGTCCGGGGTCTCGAAGTCCTTCCGCCGGAACGCATCACAGTCGGGCTGCCACGGACATTCACGGCACCGCGGGGTCCCGTCGGTGCAGACCTCCGACCCGAGCTCCATGACGGCGTTGTTCCAGCGGCGCGCCTCGTCCTGGGGGAAGATGCTGCGGTGGAACGCCTGCAACTCCTCGTCGGACGCCGTCCCGTGGAACCGGTACAGCACCCGGCGCACGTTCGTATCGAAGACCGGGCCGCCCGTCCCGAACGCGAACGACGCCACCGCGTCCGCCGTGTAGTCCCCGACTCCCGGCAGCTCCTGCAGCGACTCCGGGTCCTCGGGCCAGTCCCCCTGCCACTCCTCCACAACATGCTGTGCAGCGCGGTGGAGGAACTTGGCGCGGCGGTTGTAGCCGAGCCCGTCCCACAGCTGCAGCACCTCCTGCAGCGCAGCATCAGCCAGGTCCTCGACCGTCGGGAACGCATCGAGGAACGCCTCGTACTTGGGGACCACCCGTGAGACCTGCGTCTGCTGCAGCATAATCTCCGCAACGATGACCTCGTACG
>CAZAFX010000044.1:0-8862 GCA_964484895.1 uncultured archaeon
CTTGGGGTGCGGCTATTACCGCGGCGGCTGGCAGCCGTCTTGCCCACCCCTTGTTATACCGAGCTCCTTACACTCGGCAAAAGGTCGCTCCGTTGTATGGAACGACCACTCGGAGTCCCCTTATCGCGCTTTCGCACATTGTAAAGGTTTCGTGCCTGCTGCGCCCCGTAGGGCCCGTGTTCTTGTCTCAGAACACGACTGGCGGCTCGGGCTCTCACCCCCGCTACTGATTATCGGCATGTGGAGACGTTACCTCCACATCGACCTAATCAGCCGCGGTCCCATCCTGCGGCGCCAGAGCATTTCAAGACGGCACCATTCCAGGCATCCGTCCCTATCTGGTATTACCCTCAGTTTCCCGAGGATATCCCGGTCCGCAGGGCAGGTTGACCACGTGTTACTCAGCTTTCCGCCCCGGGTCTGAACCCGGACGACTAGCATGGCTGAGTCGGACTCCGATAGCAGTGACCTCCGGCAGGATCAACCGGAATTACGTGGCCGCACAGAGCGCGGCCACGGAGCACAGGTTCGCAAGGAACCGTGCAGGACACACCGTAACTCCACGAAACTCCCTGACGGGAGTTTCTCAAACGGATACGCCTGACGGCGAATCCGTGGAGCGGAATTGCCGGGCCTGTCGAAGTCTCACCACATCGAATCATACATCACGCCGGGCAGGCGCTCACCCTGATGGATATCCGCCCCACGCTCACGCGGAGGGCACCATGCCGGAGGGGCACGAACACTTAAATACGCGCACCCTCCGAACGGCCGGCCCCGGATCATCAGAACACCCTTCCCGGCGCCAGCACCCCTACACTACCGCTCCAACATTTAAAAACCCTGTCCGGGTCATGCCGCGTCCTGCACATCCGCAAGATACGCATCGACCGCTGCAGCGAGCTCGGCCTCCAGCAGGTCCGCCGCCGCCTCGTACGCGGGCTCCTCACGGTACTCGACCGTGACCGCGTCGTAGGGCGCCCATCGGTCGACCTCCATCCGCAGCCCTGCCTCGGCGTCACAAGAACGCGAGAACGGTAGCAGCCCGGGCTCACAGTCCCGCACCTCCAGCGCCTCCGCCGTCACCACGTCGGGCCGGATACCCGACCGCGGCGACCGCTCGGTGACACGCACATCGGCGCGGTACAGCGTCTTCCCGAACAACGCCTTCCCCGCTGCGAGCACATCCTTCCCGAGGACGGCTCGGTCCGCCGGCACCGGCACGGTCCGCTCCGCGTACCCCATACCGGTATATCCGCGCCGACGTTAAAAAGAAGACAACGAAGCTGCCGGCTATACTAAACAAACGTTTTGCACTTCCGGCACGGTTAAGAGTCTCGGGCCGCATCCCATGCCATGCCTGACCGCGGCTTCACGGAGGACCGGATCCCCGTCGAGACCGACGGCTGGACGGGCGACATGACGCTCCTCCACCGCGCCACCTCGGACCGGGTATACGACGCCGAGGTCCAGTGGGTGATGCTCCGCCTCGACGGGACGGGCGCCCCGGACTACACAGCACCCGACGAGACCCGGTACGAGGTCGACACCGCTGCACCGGCGCCCGACCGCCACACCACCTCATACACGCTCACGAAGACGGTCGACCGCCGGTACGACCGCGGCCTTGCCGTCGACGACCTGCTCGGGTACACCAAGACGTTCGACGGCGACCGCGCCGCCTGGTGGGGTGACGCCGACCGCACCGTCACACGGTACACTGACGACGGCCGCGCCGACCGCCTCCGCATCGCCGCGGACACCGACGACGCCTCCATCGCGCTGGACGCGGAGCAGCGCCCGCTCGGCGGATGGCACGTCACCGGCGCACTGGAACGGACCGGCCTCGCGCTGGACGAGGCCCTCGCCCGCATCCGACACGAGACCGGCCTCCCCATGCCCGACCTGCTGGACGACGCCATCGACGGCACGTGGAACTGGTAGATTACGCGGTCACGGAGAAAGAAAGAGGAGGGGGGTCGCGCGGCTTACTGCGCGACCTCGGCGTACCGCTCGGCGACGTCGTCCCAGTCGACGTTGTCCCAGTACGCGTCGAGGTACGCGCCGCGGTCGGGGCCCTGGTCGTAGTAGTAGGCGTGCTCCCAGACGTCGACCGCCATGATGGGGACGGCGCCCCAGAGCGCGCCGCGGTCGTGCTTGTCGACCTTGACAACGTCCAGCATGTCGCCGCGCGGCCAGTAGACCAGCAGCGCCCAGCCGCCGGCTGCCTTCGCGGTCGCGGTGAACTCCTTCCGGAATGTCTCCACGCTGCCGAACGTCTCCTCGAGCGCGTCCCGCAGCGCGCCGGACGGCTTGCCGCCGTCGCCGGCCAGGTTCTTCCAGTAGATCTCGTGGAGGTACATGCCGCAGCCGTTGTGGGTCAGGGCGTCCTTGAGGCCGCCGACACCATCGAAGTCGCCGCTTTCACGCATCGCTGCGATCTTGTCCTGGTAGCTGTTCAGGCCGTTTACGTAGCCCTGCTGGTGGGTGCCGTGGTGCCACTCCACGACCTGCGCTGAGATGCCCTCGAGCGCGTCCCTGCTGTACGGAAGGTCCTGCAGACTGAATGTCATGGGTATCACCCATGCAACCGGCCCGCACCCATAAATACCTCGCGCCGTAATATGTCGTAATATTTTTATGGCGGCAGTGGCCAGTCCGGTCCGGTGAACACGATGAGCTATGCGATGCGCCGCCAGGACCGCTGGTCGACGACCGCCGTGCACGCTGCACTGGACGCCCTGCAGGAGACGTACGACGATGGCGTCCCGGAGGACGCCTTGCTGGACCGGGCGCTCGACGGGCAGGACGCGGTCAGCAGCCGCTTGCGGGGCGAGATCCGTCGGTGGGCGTGGACGGACGCCGACACCGTCGCGTTCGACTACGAGGCGGACGAGGCACAGCCGCGGTACCGGCTACGCTGACGGGTCTCGGAACAGCAGTGTGGTCGGTCGGTCCATGTGGATGCCGGAGATGTCTCCCTCGAACAGCCGCATGAACGGCCGCTGCACCACGCTCGGGAGGTTGTACCCCTTCCGGATGAGTTCCCCCAGCCAGATATCGGTCCCGAGCGCATCCCGCCATGCTTCCTCGTACGCGTCCACTGAGCCCGGCGCCGCGGGGTCGACGGTCTCGGCCGCGATGTTGCCGGCGCGCAGCCCGTAGACGATGCCGCCGCCGGTGAACGGCTTGGTCTGGGCCGCGGCGTCCCCGACGAGGAAGACGCCGTCCCGTGACACCCGCTCCGGAGGGTGCATGGGGATGGTCGCGGCGTGCCGCTGGCCCGGCACCGTGGGCGCGTGCTCGTCCATGAACTGCTCGAACACGTCCTCCACGTCACCGCGCCGCCGGTCGACCGCGACGCCGTACTCGACGCTGTCGCCGCGCGGGATACGCCACCCGAAGAAGCCGGGGACGTCGAGAGAGACGTCGACGAACGCCTGTCCGTCCGGTTCGTCGGTGAATGCCATCATCCCGACAAGCATCTTCCGCGGGTCTGGAAGCCCGGCGAGCCGCCGGACCGTGGACGCGGCCCCGTCGCACCCGGCCACCATCCGTGCCGCCACCGTCTCCGTCCCGCTGGGCGTCTCGACGGTCAGCCGCTTCCTGTCCCCGGTCTCCTCCCAGTCCCGGAGCGCGTGCCGGGTGTAGGCGTCCGCGCCCGCGTCCTTGGCGTGACGGAACATACGCTGGTCGAGGCCTTGCCGGTCGACCGCCCAAGACACGGTCTTCTCCTTGTGGTACCGGTAGGTTTGGCCGCCGGTGTGGAACCGGGCGCCCCGGATCCTGTTCTGCACCAGTTCTTTCGCGTCGTCGGGGACGTGGTCCCAGAGGTCGCGGGAGAAGTGCCCGCTGCAGGCGAGCGGGTCCCCGACGGTCTCGTTCCGCTCCAGCAGCAACACGTCGTGCCCCTGTGCGGCGAACCGGGCGGCGACGTTGCTGCCGATGGTGCGGCCGCCGACGACGGCGAGGTCGTACCGGTCCTGCACCACCGCCACCCCGTCACCGGCCGCGGGTCTTCGACCGGTCCTCGTGCCGCCGGATGGCGGCGTCGAAGTCCGCCTCCTCGGCCTCGGGCCAGTGTTTCCCGGGGAAATAGAGCGTGGCGTAGCCGACCTGCCAGTTCGCCAGGTGGGAGAGGTGCGCCCGGTCCGGGCCGTAGCCCATGACGATATCGATCTCTGGCAGCGCGAGGTGCTCTTCAAGGTTCTCCTCCGTCACCGCGCCGTACTGCTCGGCGGCGGCGTCGGCGGCCTGCGCGATATCCCACCGGCCGTCGTACCCGAGCGCGACGTTGAACGTTCCCTCGCCGTAGTCTGCGGTGCTATCCTCCACCGCGGCCAGCGCCGCCCGTGTCTCGTCCTGAAGGAAGCTGGTGTCGCCGACGACGTTCACCTGCACCTCATCTTGGTGCACGCGGGAGTCCGGCTGGTCGAGCTTGTCCGCATACTTCCGGAACACTGTGTTGAGGTGCTGCATCTCCTCGTCGCCGCGGCGGTGCGCGTTGTCGACGGACAGCCCCCACAGTGTCAGTTCGTCGACCGGCCGGTCCTCGATCCAGTCCGGCAGCTGCTCCGCATTCTCCGCCCCCTTTTTGTGACCGTACACGGCCGGCTTCCCGTACTCGTCAGCCCACCGCCGGTTCCCGTCCGGGATGACCGCGACATGGTAGTCCTCCATCGGCCTGCACCCGTCACACCCGCCAAGATTGTTAAGCGTTGCTACGCCCCCGGCACGCGGCAGTGCCGGTGCGCCGCCACCCACCGGTAGACCCGCCGCCCCACCCACGGTACACCGGGTACGTGCAGGACAGGATACAGCCACCACAGCAGCGGGACGTGCCGGCACAGCCGCCGCACCGCCCCGAACCCGGAGAACACGCCTGCGCCGTCGACGACCTGCAGCGCCGCGACACAGTCCGCCTCCGTCACCGGCAGCGCGTCATAGTCCGCGTCGTGCAGGTCCACCCAGTGCAGCCGGCCGTTGCGGTCCAGCGCGTCCACGAGACCCATGAACTGCCGGCAGACCCCGCACCCGCCGTCGTACACCACGGTCGCGGCCATACTGCTCCATGCGGTTCATCGCGGTAAATAGGCCGGTGCCTATTTAACCGCCGCTGCCCGCAACACTGCCATGGCCGACCTGACGATACTGGTGGCGTTCGCAGCCGGCCTTGCATCGTTCCTGTCCCCGTGCGTCCTGCCGCTGATGCCGGCGTTCCTGGCGTACATCGCGGGGACGACGCTGGACCGGGAGGCGGTGGAGCGCCGCACGCTGTTCCTGCACACGGTCGCGTTCGTGCTCGGGTTCGGGCTGGTGTTCGCGCTGCTCGGCGTCGTGCTGAACGTGTCGCTGCAGACGCTTGACCTGCCGATCCAGGGCTGGCTGTCCCGCGTCGCCGGCGCCATCATCATCATGTTCGGCCTCCACCTGTCGGGCGTCATTGAGATCGGGTTCCTCAACCGGGAGCTGGATGTCGGCCCGAAGCAGGTGGACGCCGGCTACCTGACGGCGATGCTGTTCGGTGCGTCGTTCGCTGTCGGGTGGACGCCGTGCGTCGGTCCCATCCTTGGGTCCACGTTCGCGCTCGCCGCATCCCAGCCTGCATCCGCGTTCGGCATCCTGCTCGCGTACGCGGCCGGTCTCGGCGTCCCGTTCCTCCTGATCGGGCTGTTCCCATTCCGAGCCATATCGCTGATCCAGGGCAGCGGCCGCCGCCTTGAGCTGGTGACCCAGGTGTTCGGCGCCATCCTCATCGTCATCGGCGTCCTCGTCTTCACGGAGCAGCTGTCCACCATCGCGATGCTGGCGCCGGTCGAGGCCGTGGCCGGGGTGGTCCCGTGATATCGGTCGAGCAGCCGCGGTCCCTGCTCGCTATCCTGCTCATCGTCGGGGCTGGCATCACGTTCATCGAGCTGCAGCAGCCCCGGTACGGCGACCCCACCATCACGCCGGACGCGAACGCGACCAACACCACGCCGCCCCGTATCGCGATGAAGGCGGACCAGTACCCACGCGCCCGCCGCCTCGTCGCCCCGTCCGGCTACATCAACACCGACAACGTCTCCATCGAGGCGCTGATCGGGGAGAAGGTGGTGCTCATCGATTTCTGGACCTATTCATGCATTAACTGCCAGCGGACGTTCCCCTACCTCCGCGGCCTGTACGACAAGTACAAGCCGTACGGCCTCGAGATCGTCGGCGTGCACAGCCCGGAGTTCTCCTTCGAGAAGGATATCGACAACGTCCGCCGTGCCACGGACCGGTTCAATATCACCTGGCCGGTCGTGCTGGACAACAGCCACGGCACATGGGACGCCTACAGCGTCCGCTCCTGGCCCACCAAGTTCCTCATCGGCCACGACGGCTTCATCCGCCACCGCGTCATCGGGGAGCGCGGCTACGACGAGACCGAGGAGACACTCCGCGAGCTGCTCCGGGAGCGCGCCCGCCTGCAGAACCGGACTATCGACCTCCCGCCCGCCGGCGTCGACAGGGAGCGGCCGAACTTCCTCGCCATTGCCACGCCGGAGATTTACTTCGGCAGCGCCCAGAACGGCGACCACCTTGCCAACGGGGATACCGGCGAAACCGGCATCCAGACGCTGACGGTGCCGGACGACCTGACGGACGACAGGCTGTACCTCGGTGGCCGCTGGCAGGTCGCCACGGAGTTCGCCCGCGCCGACGCGGCGCCGGCCACCATCGCCATCAGCTTCAAGGCGAAACAGGTCAACATGGTCGCCGCCGCCAACCACTCCGTCCCGGTCACCGCCACGCTTGACGGCGCACCGATTGAGGCCGCCGCAGGCCAGGACGTCACGGCCGGGAACGCGAGCACGGTGACGGTCGACGAACACCGGCTGTACGAGATCGTCGACAACCCGTCCGGCTACGAGCGGCACACACTCCGCCTGACAGTGGAGGAGCCCGGGCTCGAGGCCTACACCTTCACGTTCGGCTAGTCCCCGTCGGCCGCATCCTCGAGCGTCGCGATTTCGTCCTGGATCTCCGCCAGCCGCGCCTCGGCGGCCGCGTGCTTGTCCGGGTGCCGGTCGGCGGCACCGGTCTCCTCCAGTGTCTCCAGCGCCGCAGCCAGCTCCTCGATCTCGTCCTGCAGCTCGGTGAGAATCCGCTGGTACTCCTCGACGACCGCCTCGGCCTCCTCCATGGATGGACCGGCGGGGATTTGAACCCCGGGCCTCTCCCTCTCCCGCATCGAAGCGCACCGCGCCTCTCGGACGCCCTTCCGCCAGCGGCGGAAGACCGTGTTGCGAAGGGAGCGTTCTGCCAGGCTGAACTACCGGCCCCTGTCCCACCGGCTGACGGGGCAGCCAGTATTAAATAGGTCGGGCCGCCCGGTCAGGCGAGCCGGAACACGCAGGCGTCGTCCCCGTCCGCCCGGCACCGCTCCTCGACGAACTGCGCATCAGCGTCCAGCTGCTGCACGGCCCCGGTCAGCATCCCGGCGAGGAAGTAACACGTCGGCCGCGGGGCGTGGTCGGCGCGCCGGTACTCGACGGCGGTCGGCGACGCGGGCACCGTCACGGTCCCCGTATCGACCGCTGGCTCCGAGTAGCCGAGGAACTGGAGCAGGCCGAGGAACCGGCCGAACGCATCCTGCCCGTCGCCCTCCACCATCCCGAACAGGTCGGCCCCGTAGCTGCGGCCGCTCTGCCGCAGGATGCCGCCGGCGCCCTCACCGTGCACCTCGGTCAGCGCGTGGAAGATACCGGCCATGAAATAGTCCGCGCCCATGATGTTGAACCGCTCCCCGTCCATCTCGAGCGTCCCGTCCGCGTCCGCCGCCATCGCCTCCCCGTCCCGCAGCGCCGCGAACTGTGCGTCCCGGACCTGCTCAACGGTCCCGGCGTCAAGCTCCATGGGTGACCACCATCCGGCAGGCGTCGCTGCCAGCGGCCCGGCAGGTCTCTTCCTCGACCGCCACATCGTCCACGTCCCAGTAGTAGCCGACGATGCCGGCGAGCACACCGCGGAGGAACCGGCAGCGGGGCTGGTCCGCGTCGTCCCCGGCGCCGTAGCTGTACGACTCGAACGTGTTCTCCGCGGTCACGGCCAGCCGCTCCCCCTCAACGTAGTCGTCTACCGCCACGGTCCCGACCCAGCCGTCGAACGTCCCGAGCCCGAAGATCTTCTGGATCTGTGATAGCGTATCGTTTTGCCGCAGCGCCCGGACCGCCGCAACGTCGAACCCGGACCGCACCAGCAGCCTGGCGGCGTCCAACAGCCCGGCGGACCGGAACTCGTCGTCCAGCTTCGACGCGATCTGCCGGCCGGCCTTCTCCCCGAACGCCTCCACACGGCCGTGCACGACGGGCCCGGCCACGTCCGCCATGTGCTCGAACAGCGTCGCGAACATCTTGGTGTGGAAGAAGACGAACCGCCGCCCCGCGAACCCGATCTCGCCGTCGTCGGACACCGACAGGTCCACGATATGCGGAGCAACCCGGTAGAACGCCGACTGGACGTCCACCATACACCTGTCCTGCGCACTCCCGGTATTTATATGTGGACGCCGCGCGTACGGGACCGACAGGAAGGGCGAAGGCCGGGATTCGAACCCGGGGCAGGGGAGCCACAGTCCCCTAGTTTAGGCCTGCTAACCTACCTTCGCCATGCACTTCTGCGGTGGCGGCAGAGCTTTAAAGAGCTTTACCGGCCGGCCTCGGCGACCCAGCCCTCGTAGGCTGCGTTCGCCCCGGCCGGGAGTTCGACGACGCACGGGACGTCGTACGGGTGCTCGTCCACCATCCGCTCCCGGAACGCATCCCCCTGGTCGTCGGCCACCTTCCACAGCGCCACCACCTCGTCCTCCCGCTGCACGTCTCCCTCCCACCGGTA
>CAZAFX010000045.1:0-4059 GCA_964484895.1 uncultured archaeon
CGGGGACGCAGCTCCTGTTCGGCGTGCTCGCAAGCCCACTTGCTGCCGTCGGCGTCGTGGTCATGGGCGGCGTCCTGCACGTGTTACTCTACATCATGGGAGCGCGGGGGCTGCGCCGGACCATCCAGGTCCTGGCGTACACGACCGGTGCGACGGCGCTCCTGGGCTGGTTTCCGATCGTCAACCTCTTCTATGGCCTGTACCTGTTCTACGTCGATATCATCGGGCTCCGGACGCTGCACGGGATCGGGACCGTGCGGGTGCTGCTGGCGTTCTTCCTGCCGTTCATACTGGTGATGGGAGCGGCGGTCGCACTTATGTTCGCTCTCTGGAGTGGTCCGCTCATGACACCGACACAGGATATCCCCGGGATCGGCACGACGGAGACGTGCCCGCCCATGGCCCCCCAGTTCGTCGGCGAGGAGGTTACGATCGGCCAGGCCGCGTTCACGGGGACGAACACCATCAGTCTCGAGGCGCAGGCCGTCTCCCGCGTCACCATCGACCGGGTCCGGCTTGACTACGACCAAGACGGCACATACGACGACACGTTCCCGGCTGCCGGCACCTACCGCCGGCAGCTCCAGCCCGGCGAGTCGACCACGCTCCAGCTCGACACCGGGGACCGGTACAGCACCGGCGACTGCGCTCGCGCAGCGGTCGCGGTCACGTTCACGCTCGTCGACCTGAACACCACCAGCACCACCCGGAGCAGCACCCCGCTGCAGGCCCCGGTGCCCTGACAGCGGTGCCCGGTCCTGGGTGGAGCTGCTGCCGGCTGTGACGCGGCTGGCGGTAAGGTAACAGCTGTAGAAACAGGATGCGTGGACGCGTGACGGGGCTACGGTGCCGCCGTTACTCGTCCTTGTCGTCCTTCTTGTCCTTCTTGGATCCGGACGGCTTCTCCCCCTTCTCGTCCCTCTTCTTCTTGGCCTTCTTCTTGGCCTCGGCGCCGGCGTCACGCTCGGCATCCTTGGCCTTAGCCTTCTTGCCGGTGCCATGTGCCTCCTTGGCGTGCTCCATCTTCGCCTTCGGCGTGTCGAATGACTCACCGCACTTCGGGCAGTCGTACGACTGCTCCTCCTCGGCGGCGTCGGGGTGCTTCATGCCCGCCATCCGCTTCAGCTTCTTCATCAGTCCCATTGCGTACAGGGATGTCCGCCACCACCTTATAAAACTTCCGTGTGTGATGTGGGCGTCCGATATCGGTCCGATACCGGTCGTATGTTGGTCGGATGCAGGACGGGGCGGGCCATGGTTTAAATGTCTCGTCACGCAGCCGGCGGTATGCGGCCGGTCGACACGCACTGCCACCTGGATTTCGACCAGTACGACGATGACCGCGACGCGGTCCTTGAGCGGTGCACCGAGGAGATGGCGGCCGTGGTGAACGTGGGGACGAACCCGGAGCGGAACCGGGCCAGCCTCGACCTTGCCGCGGCGTGGGACATGGTGCATCCGACCGTGGGGCTGCACCCGACGTATATCGACGACCTGGACCAAGAGACCGTGGAGCAGGTGGCCGGGCAGGCCCGGGAGCACGCGGGCGCGATTCGGGCGGTGGGCGAGATCGGACTGGACTACCACCACGTGTCCGACGAGGACTTGCGGGAGCGGCAGGCGGACCTGTTCCAGGAGCTGCTGGACGTGGCCACCGAGCTGGAGCTACCGGTGGTGCTGCACAGCCGTGACGCCGAGGACCACGTCATGGATATCGTTGACGGGTACGAGGCAGGTGATGTGGTGCTGCACTGTTTCAACGGGCGTCCGGCGCTGGCGGAGGAGGCGGTTGACCGCGGCTACTGGGTGTCGCTGTCCACGCAGGTGCTGTATTCCAGCCGGGTGCAGGAGCTTGCGGGCACGGTGCCGCTGGACCGGCTGCTGCTGGAGACGGATGCGCCGTTCCTCTACCGGGGCGAGCGGAACGTGCCGTGGCACGTCGCGGAGTCCGCAGCGGCCATCGCGGATATCAAGGATCTGGAGCCTGAGGCGGTCGTGACGTCGACGACACGGAACGCGGCCGACGTACTTGACCTGCCGGTGTGAGAGATGGATAGGAGCGATTGGAAGTTCGTAGTTGCTATCCTCGGGGCAGTGTTTGCTGCAGCCTCAGCATATTCAGCATACGATTCTGCGAAAGCTGCCCAAGAGAGCAATAGAATCGCGTATAGGAATAATGCCCCACACATCGTGGTGACGGATGACACTGAATGTCCGCCTATCATCGGACATGATTACCCGTCCCGCTTACAGCGATTCAATATCACGCTGTCCAATATCGGCCAGAATCCTGCAGAGGTGTGGTGGTTCCGGAGACATGTCGACATAGGCTCGACACAAATCGCAGCTCCGGTCACCCAAGAGGAGTCCCTCCATCTTCGACCGGGGGAGGAGCACACACTAAGATACTCGTTGAGCCCACATGCCGAGACCTGGGCGAATTTCACGTTCACCTACTCGCGGCCGAGTCCACAACAATATAACGTGCGGGAGAACAAGACGTTCTCCTGCAAGTACCGCCGGCAGGAAGACGGGACTTGGGACTTAATTTGAGTGTTCCGTGAAGGTTTTTATGGGAGCGCTGTGGAGTAGGATGCATGGCGTACGAGCGGACGCTGAAGGATGTTGAGAACTTCGTGTTCGACCTGGACGGGACGGTCTGGGAGTGGAACCGGCTGAAGGACGACGTCAAGGAGACGATCGAGGAGCTGGCGTCGCGCGGGAAGGAGCCGTTCTACGTGACGAACAACTCCATCCTGTCCCGGGAGGCTGCAGCGGAGAAGCTGCGGAAGCTCGGGCTGGACGCGGACCGGGACCACGTCATCACCGGCGGCTGGCTGGCGGCGTGGGCGCTCGACCACGAGGACGTCCGCGATGTCTACCTCGTCGGTGAGGACGGGCTGCGCACCGAGCTCGAGGCGCGGAACATCTCGCACAGCGACGACGCTGAGCACGTGCTGGTGGGCTGCGACCGGAACTTCTCGTACTGGAAGCTGGCCGACGCCGCGGAGCTGGTGCGGGACGGTGCGACGCTGTGGGCGACGGCGCCGGACAGCCACTGGTGGGGTGGCGACCGGCAGCTGCCGGGGACGAAGGCGCTGACCGATGCGGTGGAGACCGCGGCCGGGGCCGGCGAGACGACCGTGCTGGGGAAGCCGAGCAAGTGGGCGCGGGAGGCGGTGAAGCGGGAGTGGCGGCTGCGCCCGAACAACACGGTGCTGATCGGGGACAGCCTGCAGACGGATACGGTGCTGGGGAACAAGCTGGGGTACAAGACCGCGCTCGTGCTGGGCGGTGTGTCGTCCGAGGACGACCTGAACGTGGCGAACGATTACGCGAAGCCGCACATCGTGTTCCGGGAGTTCTCCCGTATCCTGCAGAAGATATAAGATGAGAACAGTAACGGTGTTTCTCCTCAGTGTCTCGATTTCAGCAGCAGTGACCGTCACCTTGGCGCCGGGCATCCGCGACAGCGGACCGATACCACCAGAATCCGCGGACCGGATGGACGCTCGCCGGGGGACCGGCGTGACGGCCGCCTCGATGGAGCCGTCCGTAGTCGTGCTCATCACGATGGAGTCGGTCCGGGCTGACCACATTGGCCCCTGCTATGGGTACGAGCGGAACACCACGCCAAATATCTGTAGCCTCACGGGGGATGGCGTCCTGTTCACCCAAGCCTACGCGCAGGGGTCCTGGACACCCATCAGCATCCCCTCACTCCTGACGGCGCGCTCCCCCCGTGTTGTCGGCATGACAGACTGGCGCTATCAGCTGTCGGAGAACGCGACGACGGTGTTCGAACGGCTGAACCGGACCGGGTACACCGGTCTGGCAGCGGGCCCCACCATCAACCTCGATAACGCAGAGATCACACAGGGCGCCTCCTCCAATCTCCATGGGAGCCGCTGGCGGCAGAGTAACGCCGGCCGACTGAACGGGTCCGCGCTCTGGTGGTTCCCGGCCGAATTCACGCACCAACCATACGATGCTCCGAAACAGTACCGACGATGGGATAATCTGTCTCTGACCGGGCGGGAGGTTAATCGGCAGTGGCAG
>CAZAFX010000045.1:4069-8561 GCA_964484895.1 uncultured archaeon
AACCGGACCGCGTTCTTCGACAGGGTGGGGCGGTCGACGGTCATCGACCTGTATGATGGCGCCATCCGCACCGTGGATGCGGATGTCGGATCGTTCCTGTCCGGACTGAAACGTTCCGGACTGTACGAGGATGCGCTGATTGTCGTCACCGCCGACCACGGCGAGCAGTTCGGGGAGCACGGGACATTCGCGGATCACGGCGGCCCTCCCTACCAGGAGCTTGTCCACGTACCGCTAATAATCAAATTCCCCGGCAACCGCTTCGGCGGTACGCGCATCCAGCGGCCTGTGCGGCACGTCGACATCCCCCACACCATCCTCGATGCGGTCGGTGATACCCGGCCGTTCGGGACCTTTGGCCGGTCCTTGCTCACACTCCTCCGGAAGGACGCCCCTGCAGCGCCCGCGGCCGGGGAGCAGTATCCGGTGTTCGCCGCTGGGAAACCGTTCCGGGAATGGATGGTGCAGTCCGGGAACCTGACCTACCACGCACACGATCCACGCCAGAAGACGACAGTGCATGCTCGGCTGTTTAATCTGTCGGAAGATCCGCACCAGCAGCACCCAATCACGCGGGGGGCCCCTATGCCGCGGCTTGCGGCCATGCTGGAGCAGATCTACCAGCATGACACAGAGCAGCTTGTCATCAGGCGGAATCTCACCGCCGGGATGCGCGAGCAGCTGCGGGCGATGGGATACCTCGAATAAGTCCCCAGAAACGTATTTAAAGGATTATCTGGCGTCTGTGGGACGGTCTCTGGTGGTCGCCATGGTGGAGATCGAGGAGATTTCGGATGATGTGGCGTTCGAGCGCATCGGCTCCCACTCCCACATCCGGGGTCTGGGGCTCGACGACGCCGGAAACGCTGCAGCGGCCGGGGACGGGCTGGTCGGGCAGCAGCGGGCCCGGGAGTCGGCCAGTCACGTGGAGCGGTTCAGCGACGTGGAGCAGTCGGCGGCGGAGCTGGACGCGTACGAGGACGAGATGCTGGACTGATCACCGCCCTTCCAGCCACACCTGAACTGCCTTCAGCGCCTCCCTGCGGTGGGACACCCGGTGCTTGTGGTCGGGGTCCTCGGCGAACGTCCGGTCGTGGCCGTCCGGCAGGAACATGGGGTCGTAGCCGAAGCCGCCGTCGCCGCGGGGCGGCACGAGGACGCCGTTGCAGCGGCCGGTGAACGTCTCGGTGTCGAGCGTGTCCGGGTCGAGCACGGCGATGGCGGCGCGGAACGATGCGGCCGGCCGGTCCGCGTCGACGAGCCGGAGCAGCTTCTCCTTCCCCACCGTGCGGTCGAAGAACGCGGTCTGGGGGCCGGGGAAGCCGCCGAGTGCATCGACGAACAGGCCGGAGTCGTCCGCCAAGAGGAGGCCGTCGGCGCCGTGGTGCTCCCAGGCCTGCCGGACCTTGGCGGCGGCGATCTCGGTGATGTCGTCGAGGCTGGGCTCCACCGTGTCCACGTCCAGCTGCTCGACGGCGTAGCCGGTGTCGGCAAGGATCTCCTGGGCGTCCTGCACCTTGCCGGCATTGGTCGTGGCGAAATGGATGGTGGTGGACATGTTACCGGTCTCCACCCCGTTGCAGGGCGCGGCGGGACGGAAGCGGCTGCCAGACCTCGGCGTGGGGGCCGTCGTGGACGTTCCGGAACCGGGCGACGCCGGCACCGTCCATGACGTACAGCCGGACGAGCATGCTGTCGACGGCCGCCTCCGGGATGTAGAGGAGGCGGTCCGGCGTGCTGTCGGGGTGGAACGCGATGCAGCCGTCACCGGTGCGGAGCCGGGGCGGGGCGGAGTAGGTCTCCGTCCCGAACGGCGTGCAGACCGTGGTGATCGCGACCATGTTCTCGCCCCGGCGGATGACCGGGGTGTCGATAATCCGGGGCTGGCCGTTGACCTCCCTGAAGGGGACGAGCACCGTGCCCTCCTCCGCGTTGTACGTGTAGAACGTGACGTTCTCTTGGGTGTTTGTGGCGCAGCCCCCCTCCGTGCTGCGGAGGCAGGAGAGGGTGTTGATCTGGCCGCCGGCGTCGGGCTGCCGTGTCGCCGTCTGGATAAGGGCCTGCAGCTTGGAGAGGTCGTCGCCGGTGATATAGAGGTAGTCCGCGCCGTACCGGTCGAGGATGGCGGCGCTGGCGGAGGCGTTCCGTGCCAGCAGCATCGTGGCCAGGTCCTGGAGCGTGCGGTGGCGGGTGTACCTGCCGGCGCGGGCCGGCCATGCTCCGTCGTGCGGGACGGTGTACCGGTAGACCCATGGTGACGGTGTGGCCGCCACGACCGTGCGGCGGGCGTGGCCGCGGATGGTGTGGCCGTAGTCCCACCAGGCCGCGACGGTGGCGTCCCGTGTCGTGTTGGCGCGGAGGAACTCCAGCGACCGCCGGTAGCGCGGGAAGTACCGGGCCTCGTACGTGCGGTCGTCCCAGTCGTACCGGATGCGGGTCTCGTTGGTGCCATCGATCGTGACCGTGAGCTGGGTGGCGCCGCTGGCGAGCTGTTCCTCGGCGACGACCGTGCCGTCGGGGCCGGGGTCAGTGAGGAGTGTGCCGGCCGTGATGGCGGCGACGACCGTGACCACGAGGCTTGCGTAGTACAGGCGGTCGGTCATGCCGGGGCGGTGGGGATGCTGCCTTTTTATGGGTGCGGGGGCGGCACGGTTTAAAAGGATGGACGTCCACGGCTAGAGCGGTGGTCGCGATGGGGAGCGTGACGGAGATCGACGGGGAGCGGACCGTGGTGACGTCGGCGCTGCCGTACATCCACGGCGTCCCGCACCTGGGGAACATCGTCGGGAGTCTGTTGCCGGCGGACCTGTACCACCGGTACCTGGACCTGCGCGGGCACGACAACATCTTCATCTGCGGGAGCGACGAGCACGGGACGCCGCTGGAGCTGTCGGCGCTCGAGGCGGGCGAGTCGCCAGAGGAGCACGCGGACCGGCAGCACGAGACCGTGAAGGCTGTGCTTGACGGCTTCGACCTGGACTTCACGCTGTACGGGCGGACGCACACCGCGTATAACCGGGAGCGGACGGAGCGTATCTTCCGCCAGCTGTACAGGAACGGATATATCACGGAGAAGGAGCAGGAGCTCCCGTACTGCGCGGACTGCGACAGGTTCCTGCCGGACAGGTACCTTGAAGGCGAGTGTCCGCACTGCGGTGGGCTGGCGCGGGGTGACCAGTGCGACGAGTGCGGGAACCTGCTGGAGCCGGAGGAGGTCGTGGACCCGCACTGCACCATCTGTGGGAACGACGATATCACGTTCGATACGACGCGGAACCTGTTCCTCCAGCTGCCCGCGTTCGTGGACGACCTGCGGGACTGGCTGCGGGAGGCGGAGCCGATCCCGGAGCGGAAGGGGGAGGAGGTGTTCAACATGCTGGACGAGGGCCTGGAGGACCGGTGCATCACGCGGGACATCGACTGGGGGTTCCCGGTCCCAACCGACCTGGACGGCCTCGACCCGGACGTGTACGGGGACAAGGTGCTGTATGTCTGGTTCGACGCTCCCATCGGCTACCTCGGTATCACCCAGCAGCACTTCGATGCGGTGGGCGAGGAGGAGCGGTGGCAGGACTACTGGCTGGACGAGGATGCCCGCACGATCTACAGCATCGGGAAAGACAACACCATCTTCCACTCCATCATCTTCCCCAGCATGCTGATGGGGGGCGCGGACGAGGGCGCGCTGTACAACCTACCGGACCACGAGTTCATCCACGAGTACCTGCTGAGCGACGACGTCCAGTTCTCGAAGAGCCGCGGCACCGGGCTGTCCTCGGCGGACGCGCTCAACCTGTTGCCGGCGGACTACTGGCGGTTCTACCTGTCGCTCGTCATCCCCGACCACCACGACACCCGGTTCTCCTGGGACGACTTCGCAGCCAAGGTCAACGGCGAGCTGAACGACACCGTCGGCAACTTCGTCAACCGCGTCCTGACACTGGCGGAAGACTGGTTCGACGGGCAGGTGCCGGACGCGGACACCAGCCGGCACAACAGCACGCTCCAGGAGCTGCACAACCTCGTCGCGGAGTACGACGCCGCGTTCGAACAGGAGAAGCGGCCGCGCAAAGCAGCGCAGACCGCGGTCGAGATCGCGCGGCTCGGCGACCGGTTCCTCTCCCGCGAGGAACCATGGAACCGCGAGGAGCACCGGGACGCGGTCATCGCGGCAGCGCTCCGCATCGTGGCCGCGCTCGCAGTCACGCTATACCCGTTCACGCCGGACGCGGCGCAGCGACTGTGGCGGATGCTGGGCCAGGAGGACGCGCTGGTGGACGGGTCGGACCGGCTCGAGACGCTGGCCGAGGGCGGAACGCTTTTAACCGCTGGCGACACACTGGGAGATGTCGCTGTCCTGTTCGAGCAGGTGGACGCCGCGGAGCTGGCGGCCGCGGTCGAGACGGACGACGATACGGAGGAAGACGACATGAGCACGGTAAGCATCGACGACTTCCAGCAGATGGACATCCGCACCGGCATCATCGAATCG
>CAZAFX010000046.1:0-7101 GCA_964484895.1 uncultured archaeon
GACGGCGACCGCATACCTGGATGCGTCCCTCCCCCAGATCGACCGGGTCATGACCTGCATGGACCGCAACCGGCACTCCTCGACGCGCGGCTGCCTTGACCGGCCGTACTGGCATGACAAGGCGACCGACTTCCCGTCCGCCCACCAGCAGCTTGGCGTGCTGCCGCTGGCGCTCGCCTACAGCATAGACGCCCAGGACAACCCGTACCGCGGGGATGAACGCGTGAAGGACGCGGTCGACGCCGGTCTCCGGTACTGGACGACGCTGCAGCGCCGGGACGGCTCGTTCGACGAACACTACCCGCAGGAGCACAGCCTCGGCGCCACGGCCTGGACGCTGTGGGCGGTCACGGAGACCTGCCGCCTGCTCGACGACCCCCCGGCGGTCGCGGACGCTGTGGCGGACGCGGTCACGTTCCTCGACCAGTACGACGAGCCGGGGGACCTCGCCAACCACCAGGCCGTCGCCGCTGCCGCCCTCCTCAACGCCGAGCAGCTCATCGGCCGCGGCCAGGACGCCGCCGCAGACCGGCTGGACCGCCTGGCCGCGATGCAGCACGACGAGGGCTGGTTCGCCGAGTACGGCGGGCTCGACATCGGCTACCAGTCGACGACGCTCTCCCACCTCGGCCGCATCCACACCCGTGCCCCCGGCCTCGTCGACGATAGGATGGTGCAGGACGGCCTCGCCGTCCTCCAGCGGTTCATCGACGCGGACAACCACTATGCCGGCCTCGTCGGCACCCGGCAGACCGCACACCTCCACCCCGGCGGCATCGAGCGGCTGACGGACGAGTTCGACGCCGCCGCCGAGATCGCCGGCTTCGCACGAGAACACCTTGCAGCGGGACGGCTGCTGCATCCCGGACAGATGGACGACAAGCATTTCACCCGGCTCCTCGCCGAATATCTCGACGCGTACCGTGGCGCCGGCACGCCCGACCGGTCGGACCGCCGCATCACGGACGGAGCGGTGGACGGCATCCTCATCCGCCGCCGTGGCGACGACCTCATCTACATCGACACCGGTCGCGGCGCCGTCTACGACCACTACCGCAACGGCCACCGCATAGCGCGTGACCACGGTATCACCGTCGAGGAGGGCGGCACAGTGTACACCGCAAACTGGCCGGGCGCCACGGACACCGTCGACATCAGGGACGACGCGGTGACGGTGTCCGGCACCATGCACGCCGTCCCGGACAACCGGATGCCCGGCGCCCGGTTTCTCCTCTCCCGCCTCTTCCAGCACACCGTCGGCCGGAGCGCACGACTCTCGCTCGCCGTCAAGGACACGCTCATCGATCGGCTCATCCGCGGCAGCCCGTCACGCCGCGGCTTCACCCGCACCGTCCGGTGGCAGGACGGCATCACCGTGGAGGACGACCCGGACACCGGCGGCGACAAGACCCGGTCGAACTTCGTCCCGTCCGCCGATTTCTTCCGCGGCACCCCGTCACAGACCGGATGATTGGAACGCACCGAGGTCGAGGACCGGCCCGTCGAACTCGTCGACCGCTGCCTCCGCCCGGCCGTCGGCATGGAACACGACCAGCGCATCCGCTTCCGTGGTCAGTGCATCTGCGTCGACCTGCTCGACAGGACTGTCATCCACCGCCGGGTCGTGGCCGACGACGGCGAGCCCGCGGTCGCGCAGCCGTTCCGCCACCCGCAGTGCCGGACTGTGCGTGAGCGCGGCGCACCCGGGCTTGTACCCGAGCCCGACAAGCCCCACGGTCTCGATGCCGTCGTCCGCGACGACGGAGGCCACCCAGTCGTCGTGGCGCGTGTTACTCTCCAGGATCGCCGCCAGCAGCGGCACGTCGACCGCTTCCCGCGCAGTATCATGCAGCGCCGTGATATCCTTGACTAGGCACGGCCCGCCGAACGATGCGCCCGGGTCGAGGTAGGCCGGGGACAGGTTCTGCTCCCGGTCGCTCGTCAGCACATCCATCACCGTCCCCGCGTCGAACCCCCAGGATGCCCCCATCCGACCGACCTCGTTCGCGAACGCCACCTTCATCCCGTGGAACACGTTGTCCATATACTTGGCCGCCTCGGCCTCGGCGACCCCGGTCTCGAACGTGTGCCGGGCATCGGGGAACAGCTCCCGGCACACGTTGACCGCCGCCGCGTCACCGGCGAACACCTGCTTCGTCGGGTCGATGAAATCCTCCATCCCCGTCCCACCTCGCAGGAACTCCGGTGCGTACCCGTAGACGAACCCGTCCCCGCGCGTCATCCCGCTCGCCTCCTCAAGCAGCGGCACGAGCGTCCCGGTGCTCGTCCCCGGCGGCACGGTGCTCCGGACGATGACGGTGCTCCCGTCCTGCAGCCGGCCGCCGAGCCGGCGGCACGCATCGGTGATGTGGGAGAGGTCGATGCTGTCATCCGCGTCGACCGGTGTGTCGACACAGATGATGGCGTTCCGCCCCGTCACGTCGTCGTAGTCGGTGGTCGTCGTGACGCGGTCGAGCATGGCGCCGTCCACATGCGCCGCGAGGTCGTCGTACCGCGTGAACCACGCCTCGGTATCCGTGACGGCCGGGTCGGTGTCGACCGCCGTCACCCGGCGCCCGTCCCGCGCCAAGTACGCGGCGATGACGGTGCCGACGTACCCTGCCCCGATAACGTCGACCGCCTGCCCCGCATCCCGCTGACGCTCTTCGTCCATCGGTCACCCATCCACGATACAGTACGGCGTGATCAGCCGGTCGATACCGGACCGGTCGAACACGTCGTACGCCTGTTCCGGTGTGTTGACGATGGGCATACCTTTGAGATTGAATGAGGTGTTGAGGATGACGGGGACGCCGGTCTCCTCGCGGAATCGGTCGATGAGATTGTAGTAGAACGGGTTGGTCTCCCGTGTCACGGTCTGGATGCGGGATGTCCCGTTCACATGCGTCACCGCAGGAATCTCGTCCTGCTTGTCGTCGTGGACGTCGAACACGAACAGCATGTACGGGCTTTCACCATCGATATCGAAGTAGTCGTCGGCGTGGTCCGCGAGCACGGTCGGAGCGAACGGCCGGAACTCCTCCCGGAACTTCACCTTCTCGTTCACCCGGTCCATCATCTCCTCACGCCGCGGATCCGCCATGATGGAGCGGTTCCCGAGGGCCCGCGGCCCCCACTCCAGCCGCCCCTGGTACAGCGAGACCACCTTCCCGTCTGCCAGCAGCTCCGCCGCCCGCTCCCGCACCGCCGCTGCGTCCATCGTCTCGTACGATGCACCCGCCGCGTCGAACGCGTCCAGCACCGCCTCCCGGCCGTACTCCGGGCCGAGGTAGACATCGGTCATCGTATAGTCGTCGTCGGTCCGGTGGAGTGCGGCGCCGAGGGCTCCGCCGTCGTCGCCGGCGGCAGGCTGGATCCAGATGTTGTCGAACGGCATCTCTTGGCGGATGCGGCCGTTGGCCGCGCTGTTCAGGGCGACGCCGCCGGCCATGCACAGGTTCTCCGTCTCGGTCAACTCGTAGAGATGGTGCACCTGCTTCAGCAGCACCTCCTCGAGCACGTCCTGCAGTGTCGCGGCGATGTCCTTGTGCCGCTGCGTCAGCTCCGCACCCTCCGCCCGCGGCTCACCCAGCAGGTCCGGGAGGGCATCGCTGTACATGCGGGCGCTGCGCTGGTAGGCGAAGTAGTCCTGGTCCAGCGTGTAGCTGCCGTCGGCATCGATATCGATAAGCTCGGTGAACTCGCTGCGGTAGGTGGGGTCGCCGTAGGAGGCGAGGCCCATGACCTTGTACTCGTCGTTGTTGACCATGAACCCGAGGTAGGCGGTGATAGTGCTGTACAGCAGGCCGATGGAGTCGGGGAACCGGATCTCCTGCAGCGGCTCGATACCCGTTTCGTCGGCCGCGAACAGCTGGTTCGTCACCCACTCCCCCACCCCGTCCACCGTCAGCACCGCCGCCGCATCGAACGGCGACGGGTAGAACGCCGACGCCGCATGCGACAGATGATGCGGCACGCATTCGACGGGGCCGTCGTAGTCGAGCGTCTTCCGGACGGTGTGACGCACCCGGAGCTTGGTCGACACCCACTCCGGGAGCGCCCGGGAGAAGAACGGGAACCCGCGCGGGAACACCGCCGCCGCCGTGTTCAGCAGCCGGTCGAACTTCTGGATGGGTTTCTCGTAGAAGACGACCTTGTCGAGGTCGTCGGCGTCGATGCCGGCCTCGTCGAGGCAGTACCGGATGGCGTGCTCGGGGAAGCTGTTATCATGCTTCTGCCGCGTGAACCGCTCCTCCTCCGCAGCTGCCACCGGCGCCCCGTCCACGACCAGACACGCCGCCGCATCGTGGTAGTAGCACGAGATGCCGAGGACGCGGTCAGTAGAGCTTGTCGTACCGTTCATCGTGATCGCTTGCCGTCCATCCCGCCGCCTGCCGCGTTGACCGGGTGATACCGGCGATCCCGGTCACGAGCCAGACAGGGAGGGTCAGGAGGACCTGGTTGAGGCGTTTGATGCCGTGGCCGAGCCGTCGGAGCTGCGCCTTCATCGTCACACCATCGGATAGACGAACACCGGTACCGCTGACTGGCCGGCGGTCGTGAGCAGGAGCCAGACGATGACGAGCAGCAGGATGACCGGGATGAGCCACCATTCCTTGTTCTCCCGGATGTGCTCCCCGAGCTCCCGGAGCAGCGCCCTGAAATCACGGAACATACTACTCCCAGGTTCCCGCAGCAAAGTATAAAGGTATTGCGGCCGCGCCCCCGCCTGCGGCATGGAGTGGCGCCGATGAACATCCGGACGTTCTTCCGCGACCTGGGGTGGACCGGCGCCGGCATCGGCACCGCGCTCGGCATCGACTACCTCTTCTACGTCGCCACCGGCCGCCTTCTCGGCCCGGAGGCATTCGGCGCGTTCGGCGTTATCATGGCAGTATACTACGTCGTCGTCGCCTCGCCGTTCCGCGCCCTCGAGATGACGGCGAAACGGATGGCGGCGTCCGGGGACGCGGTGTGGGCGGTGCTCACTCACCCCACGGCCGCAATCGGAACTGTCGCAGGCATCGCCGCGTTCCTCGCGGCCCCGTACGCGGCCGCTGCCCTGCAGGTCCCGGTGACGGCGGTCCGTGTGTTCGCGTTCGTGTTCCCCGTGGCGTACGTCGCCCCGGTCGGCATCGGCGTGCTGCACGGCCGGGAACGGTTCCGGCCGTACGCCGCGTACGAGGTCGTCACTTCCCTCGCCCGGTTCAGCATGCTCGCCGCCGTCGCCACGGTCGGGCTCGCCGGCGCCGTCCTCGGCCCGGTCGTCGAGTTGTGGGTGGGGGCCGGCATCCTCGTCGCCGTCCTCGGACTCCGGTCCGCCCGGGACCGGTTCGATGCGTTCCCGCTGCTCGGCCGCTCCCTCGTCTACATCGCCGCGGTCCACGCGGCGTTCAGCGTTGACATCCTTCTCCTCCAGCAGTTCTTCGATGGGACGACCGTCGGCCGGTACACCGCTGTCTCGGTGCTGGGGAAGGCGGTGTACTTCGGGGCGGTCGCCGTCAACCGGTCGGTGTTCGCCAAGCTCGTTGACGGTGAGGCATGGTGGCGGATGCTACACCTCTCGCTCGGGGTCATCGTGGCGGGAGGCGCCACTGCGGCCGCGGTCCTTGCGGTCGCCGGTCGTCCCATTCTCACCATCACGTTCGGACCGGCCTACGGTGCGGCCGCATCGTTCGCACCGCTCTACATGGCGTTCATCACGCTTGTGGCGGTGACAGCGTTACTGGGGAACGCGTATCTGGCGCGGGACGACCCCCGCATCTGGCTGATCCTTGGCCTGCCGCTCGCTGAGGTTGGGCTCATCATCCTGTCCCACACCAGCGTCGTGGCGGTGGTCCGCGCAGGGAGCATCGCTGCCGCCGGGACGGCGGCCGTCATGTACCTCGTGCTGCTGCGCGACCGGTTGGCCGCCGGCTGAGGAACGTTTTTAGAGATTCCCCGCCTATCCCTCAGTACCCCATGTCCGCGTCCAAGTACGTTATCATCGGTGACGGCATCGCGGGCGCCTCCGCTGCCGGCGAACTCAGGGAGCAGGACTCGTCGGCGGATATCGTGGTGCTGACGGACGAGGACCGGCCGCTGTACAACCGCATCCTCCTGAAGACCTACCTCAAGGGCGACATCCCGCGCGACGTGGTGGGCGTTCACGACGCGTCATGGTACGCGGACCGTGATATCGACCTCCGGCTGTCATGCCCGGCGACAGGTGTCGACCCCGACGGGAAGACGGTGACAACGCCGGACGGCACCATACCGTACGATGCGCTCCTGGTCGCGACCGGCGGCTCGCCGCGGCAGCTGCCGTGCGACGATGGCTACGACAACGTCCGCTACCTGTGGACGCTGCAGGATACTGACCGGATGAAGCAGGCGGCCGAGACCGCCGAACGGGCGGTGGTGGTCGGCGGCGGCCTCCTCGGCATCGACCTCGCCGTCGGGTTTGCCGCGCACGGTGTCGAGACCGACTATCTCATCCGCGCGGACCGGTGGTGGGCGCGCGGCCTCGACGCCGAGGGCGGCCGCATCATCCACGACAAGCTCGTGGGGAAAGGGGTCACCGTCCACACGGGGGTGACGGTCGCCGACATCGCTGCATCGGGCGGCGCCGCCACTGCGGTGCGGACGGACGCCGGTGAACGGATCCCGTGCGATGTCGTGGCGGCCGCCATCGGCCAGACACCGAACGCAGGGTTCATCGACGCGGAGAAGACCGACCGGGGGATGATTGCGGTGGACGACCGGCTCAGAACCTCGCTACCGGATGTCTACGCGGCCGGGAACATGGTGACGTTCCACCACCCGGTCTACGATGCCCGCGTCTCCAAGGGGTCATGGGACAACTCGGAGGCGATGGGCAGGACGGCGGCGCGGAACATGGCGGGTGGCGACGAGCCGTTCGACTATATCAGCACGTACGGCGTTGGCCATTTCAGCGAGCGGTTTCAGGCGGTCGGTCACTGGACGGACGATGCCATCTCCCAGGTCTACAATGATGGTGGCTACCGGCGACTGTTCTTCGACGGTGACCGGCTGGTCGGGAAGGTCGCCATCGGCCGCGCCGGCTGCGACCGTGCACAGGAACTCATCGCGGACCGCGCC
>CAZAFX010000046.1:7111-8557 GCA_964484895.1 uncultured archaeon
CAGGCGCTGCGCATTCTGGAGCAGTACCGCGCCACGTTCGACGACCCTCGCCGACTCCTGCAGGATACCTTCTGGGACTGAGTGGCCGGCGACCAGCGGAGATATATCGACCGATGGCCGTACGGATAGCTGTCATTGATGGATGGAGATGTTCCTGAGGCCGAAGACCCCGCACCGGACATCATCGTTGTCGTTCACCCTCCCGAAGGCTGTGCAACCGGTCGTCGTCCCGATGGTGAACCGGTTGAGACCGGGGTCGAGCGACACCGAGAGGTTCTCGGCGTTCGGGATCTGGTATGGGTCCGTCCCCGGTGGATCACGCACCTGGTAGCTGGTCGTCGGCACCCAGCGCCGACCGGCGACCGCCCCGTTCACCGTGTAGGTGAACGTCCGCGCCCGGCCGAACGACCGGCCCTCGACTCGCACCGTCCGGTTCACTGCTCGGCCGAACGGGTTGTACAGGTACAGCGTGGCGTTCCCCCGGCTCCACCGGTATTCCTCATGCGGTAGCTGTCGGTACCAGTGGTGCGCTGGCCACGCTGATACCGCGTCACTCTCCGGCGGGGCCGCCCGCTGCACCTGCCGGACATCCACGGTGCACGGTGCCGCCCAGCAGTCCGCATCAACGGCGACCCTGTCACCGCGTAGTGCTGCGGGCGGTAGCCGGACGGTGGACGGGAACCGGTCGATGGGGGTGGTGACGGTTTTACCGTCTGCGGTCACAGTGAGGGTGCCGTTCATCCCGGTTTCAAGGAATGCTGTGAGCTGGACCGCGTACCGGTGCGGTCGCCGCATGGTGCGATCACTGCCGTTTGTTGCTGTGAAGACGGCCTGGGTGCCGTGGTCGAGGAACACCGTGCCGCGGTCACGGATACGGACCGCGTTGTCGACGACGGTGGCGTTGACGGAGGGTAGCGCTTGGACGCCGCTGTGGCGCGCTGTAAGCGTCACACGACGGATGCCGAACCCGATGCAGCGGATGTCGGTGCCGCCGGCACCGCTGCACCCATCGCTGCTCGCCACCGTCAGCCGGTGGCGGCCAGGTGGTACCGTCACGTTGAACGTATCGCGGTTCCGGAGTCTTGAGCTGTTGGGGGCGGCAACGTATGAGGACGTCGGTACCGTCCGCCAGCCACGCCACTCTCCCCTGAACCGGTACGTGATATTTCGCGGAGTGGCGAAGGACCGCAGAGTAACCGCAAGCTGGCGCTGTACCGGGGACGGGTGCGGATTGATGATGTGCAGGGTGGCGTTGCCGGGCGTCCACCGGTACTGTTCTCCTGGAACGTGCCGATACCATCCCGTGCCACCGTGGATTGTGACGCCGCTGCTTGCTGCGGGGGTGGTGTCGATAAGGTTGTCCTCCACATTGGTGTTGGTTGTTGAGACGAGGGGTAATGCGTCGCCGTTGGTGGCGCCGAAGGTGTTGTTCGCGAGCTGGGCGAC
>CAZAFX010000047.1:0-1038 GCA_964484895.1 uncultured archaeon
CCGTCCACCGCCGCATCGGACGCGTCCGCATCCGGCGCGGTATCATCCAGCTCACGGCCGTCCGCATGCAGCAGCTCCTTCGCCCGGTCCACAAGGTGGTCCCGGAACACGTCCTGGTCGTCGCCGTCGCCCACCCGGTCACGGTCGCGGTCCATACCCCCGTCTGGCGCACCAACCTTCAAAACAGCTTCCTCTCACGCCTGCTCATCGCCCGACGGCCCGGCCACGTCCTCCACATCCGCCTCCATGGCACCGTGCGACCGCACGGTGAGCACGGGAACGTCGGCGGTCCGCACCACCTTCTCCGTCGTACTCCCCAGCAGCACCCGGCCGATGCCGGTGCGCCCGTGGGTCCCCATGCAGATGAGGTCGATGTCGTGCTCCGCTGCGTAGTCAAGGATGGCGTCATGCGGGATCCCGCTCTCGACCGCCGCCATCGCCTCCACACCCGCCTCCTCGGCGCGCGCGACGACCTCCTGCGTCGCCTCTTCCCCCTCCTCCCGGTACGCATCATGCAGCGGGGAGAAGAACACACCGTGGTACGACGACCGCGTATCGATCACGTAGAGCGCATGCACCGTGGCATCGTACTCTGCCGCCAGGTCGACCGCGTGCTCCAGCGCCCGGTGCGTCCCCGAACTCCCATCGGTCGGCACCAAGATACGCTCGTACATACCAACGACCTGTGGACCGATAGTTTAAAACAGCCACGCGCCCACCCTGCCGGCCGCATCACCGCGCCACAGCAATCATTTAAGAAACTCTACCCGCACACAGCACCGCGGCGGCGGGGTGGTGTAGTGGTAACATAGGGCGTTCGGGGCGCTCTGCCCCCGGTTCAAATCCGGGCCCTGCCATCGCCTGCGGCGCTGTCGGCGCCCGTGACTTGAAGCAACAGCACCGTCAGGTGCACGGTTCAAATTCTGGCCCTGCCATTCTGAAGAACGATGGATTGGGATGACGGGGCTGTTTACAGGGTTATTACGCGTTCGTCGCCGATCAGGCGCCGGAGTATCGTGAGGGCTGCCTCGTGGTGGT
>CAZAFX010000047.1:1048-8165 GCA_964484895.1 uncultured archaeon
ATTCTGGGACAGTTATTCGGGCGAGCGCACTAGCTGGACCTTCCGATGACCGCCAGCGACGGCTTGGCCCGTATGGGATGGTTCCCGGTGATGACGCAGTCAGGGCGGTCTGGGAGTAGCATCCCGGCACCCCCTTCAGGACTGTCAGGTGTGACGGGCAGACGGATGTCGAGCGGCAGCGCAGGGTGGTTAGAGGAAGCCGCCCAGGGTGGTGCGGGTGAAGTCCTGGAGGTCTTTCGCGGCGGTGAGGAGGCCGGTCTTGAGGCGGTTGATGGGGCCGACACCGGTGACGGTGATGGCGCCGCGTTCGTACTGGGTCCGGGCCGCGGCGCGGAAATCGTCGGCTGTCGCGATGTGCTGGTAGGTGGTGCTGTTCATCGTGACGCGGAGCGAGGGCGAGTCGTGGGGGCCGGGCCCGATCGCGGTGAGCGTGCCGTTCCGGATGGTGGCGTGGGCGGCTCGGGTGCCGCCGTCAGCTTGCTTCACGCGGATGGTGACCTGTTCGTCGCCTGCAAACCGTTTCGCGATGCCGGAGCCGGTGATCTGTGGGCCGGTGGACGGGTTGAACGTGCAGCCCGTTCCGGCGCCGGTGGACGGGTTCGATGCGCCGACGGCGATGCAGAGATCGCCGACATCGAGCTGTGGCGTCGTGTTGATCGTGGTGCCCGGTCCGCCGGTGCTTCCGGGGCGTTGTTTGGTGCAGGCGGTGCCCTGCGGATTCTGGACGCAGACGGTGTTGGCGGTGTCGTTTCCGGTGTTCCCGACCTGGTCGACGGGCGTGACCGTGATGAGCTGGGTGCCCGGCCGGAGCCCAGTCAGCACGGTGTGCCGGTAGAACGGTGTGACCGTCTTGTTGGCTGCCTGTTCCGTCACCGTCCTGGTCAGGTAGGGGCTGCTGTCGCCCTGCTGCGTCGCCGTGATGCGCCAGCGGTCGACGGCGGTGTGGCCGTCGTACCCCGGGAGGGTGATCCTGGCGGTGGAGGTGGGGATGGTGTAGTTCGGGGTGCCCATGGACGGCTGGTAGAACTGGACCTTCCCATTGGAGAGGGGGAGCCGGCCGAGGCGGGGCTGCTCGTCCGTCTCTGGCGGAGTGATATCGATGTGGAAATCCCGGGACGTGGCCGTCGTGCTGGTGCGGCCGCCGCGGTCGACGGCGCGGACCTGGAACGTGTACTCGTGCCCGCTCCGGGCATTCGTGGCCGTGACCGTGGCCCAGGTCCGGTTCCCGATCCGCGGGTCCTGTCCAGGCTGGGGCGCGGAGCGGCTCGCCCAGACTAGGTCGTAGAGGTAGCCGTCGATGCCGACGCCCGTGTCCGTGGCCGGGTCCCAGGTGAAGTTGAACGTGGTATCAGCCGTCCACAGTTCTCCGGTGTGCATGGCAAAGGTAGCGTGCCTTGCGGTGACGTTGCTGGGCGGTGTCGGGTGAGTGCCGTCACCGACGATCATCGGGACGGTGTAGCGCGCGGCGTCCACCTGGACGTCACCCGTGGTGTAGCCGGTTCCAAGCGAGAGCGTGCCGCTGCCGGTGCTGGTGTGGGCGCCGTTGGTCGAGGTGGCCAGCAGGGTCAGGTTGTGGGGGCCAGCCGAGGTGTTCGGTCGGGGACGCACGCAGTAGGAGGCGGTCACTGCCTCAGCCGCCTGTATATCGGTATCGCCGTCCAGCTGGTTGCGGCGGGCGTCCGTGCCACCGCACAGCTGGAGCCCTGTGCCGGTCACGTTCAGCTCCATGATCAGGTCCTGAACCGGGGCGCCGGTGCCATTGGCCGTAACGGTGAACCGGGTCTTGCTGTCGTTGGCGACATGGAGGCTGGTCGGGCTGAGCGTGGCCGGGTCGTGGCCGTCCACCGTGATGTTGACCGCGGGCCGGTCCGTGACCACCCGGACCACCGCGTCGTACGCCTGCTGTTTGTCGACGCAGCCCGGGTTGAATGCCGCGCCAACGTTCGCCCCGACGACGCGGACCGTCCACTGGCCTGCTTCCAAGTCAGTGCGGGGAATCGAGAGCTTCTTCACATTCGCCGGGTTCGTCTTGCGGTAGGTCGCCCCCGAGGGCGCCTCGAGTTCCAGGTCCAAGCGGTTGAAGATGAAGCCCTTCGTGCCACCGGCCGTCTTCTGCGGGTCCATCCAGGACAACACCGCGTCGAGGCGGTGGGCGCCCCGGGGCACGGTGACCGTGTACGTGTCCGTGGTCGTGGTGCAGCTGCCGGGCGTGCCGGTCTTCCGGATCGTGCCCGAAAGGTGGCGTTGCACCGATTCGTAGTTGTTCGGCGTGCCGAGGGCGTCGTCCACGTCGACCTCCCCGTAGCCCGCGAGGACGTTGTGCGGGTTCCGGACCGGGGAGGTGGTCGCGATCAGCAGCGCCCGCATCATGTTCGCGTCCATGGTGGGCCACCGCTCCGCCAGCAGTGCCACCGCGCCGGAGACGTGGGGCGTCGCCATGCTGGTACCCCGCTTGTCCTCGTACTGGCCGACCGGGACCGTGGCACGGATGGCCTCGCCCGGCGCCAGCACGTCCGGCTTCACCCGGCCGTTGTTCAGGTCCACCACGTCCTCAGGCGGATTGAGGTCGTTCAGCGGGGAGACGATGCCGTTCTCGTAGGTCGCCCCCACAGATAGCACGTTCTTGCCCAGGGCCGGCGCCGGAACGTGGGCGGCGCAGCCAATCCGGTTCGTCTTGCGGGTCGGATCACGGTCGCACGCGTTCCCGTTCGAGAACACGAGCAGCGTGTCCCTGTTGTCATAGGCCCATTTGTCCGCGTTCTTCGCGATCGGGCCGTACCGGGTGAACGGGGAGGCGCGCTGGAGGCCGTCTGCGCTCCCCCACGAGTTCGAGATCGCGTCCATATCGCTGGGCGCGTCCTGGGCCATCTGATCGAACCGGCCGTAGGGCAGGACGTTGCTGGAGACATACGCCCAGCTATCCGCGTCGAAGCCCGCTGCCACCACGAGGTCCGCATCCGGTGCCACCCCAGTAAGCACCCGGCCGCCATCGCTGCTGCGGCCGGTGATCGTGCCCGAGACGTGTGTGCCGTGGCTCCCAGCATCGTCCGGCGGCGGGCTCCCGTCCACCCAGTCCGATGAATTGATCACCGTGATGTCCGCGAAGTGTGAGTGATTGAACTGGATTCCAGTGTCCAGCACCCCGATCAGGGAGCCGTTCCCCGTCTCTCCGCCGGTGCGGCCCTCGGGCCCGTTCACGTCCGCGGCCCCGATCTGCTGGCGGCCCACGTCAACCGCTGTGGAGATCCGGCGCAGCGGCTGCACCCACGACACCTGCTCCAGCGCAGCGATCCGCCGCACCGCGTCGTACGTGTCCACCGGTGCAGTCAGCAGCCAGCGTTCGCCGGCGCGGGATGCCTGGACCCCGGCGCGGTCCTGGAGCTGGGCGGGCGTCAGGTCCTGGTCGGGGTAGCCGCGAACAAGGAGTCGGGCGGCGTTCCCGTCCTCCATCCGGTCACGGATGCCCGCCGGGAGCGTCCAGTCAGTGCCCCGGTACCGGACCGCCCGGACCGCCGTGTCCGCCGCGAACTGCTCGACCTGCTCCGCCGGCAACCCGAAGCAGTGCCCGTTCGCGAACCCGGAATCACCGTCCATGTAGCTCCCGCAGAACGACAGGTCGTACCGCCGCACCAGGTCCTCTCCCGGGTGCGGCATGGTCGGGTCGTCGAACGTGAACTGGGCGACGACATGGACCCGCCCCTCACGCTGCTCCTGGAGCGCCGGTCCCATCCCCGCCTCCGGCCTGATGTCACCCACGGGCGTAGAGGTCTGGATGGTGCGGTCGAACATGTCCGCCCGGGCTGGTGCCGTCTCCGCACTCTGCGCTGCGGCAAGAGCCACGACGGACAGGAGGCAGAGACCGAGCAGCACCCATCCGGACCAGCGTCGCATACGCCCGTGTGCGCCCCAACCGTTTTATCGGCTTCTACCACGGCCGGGAGAAGCCCGCGGATAGCCAACTGTTTTGAAGCCCGGGATGACAGGGAGAGTGTATGGTGCGGCTATGGCTCGTGGCGGTCGGGGTGCTCGCCATCGTCGGTGGTGTCGTGGCGCTGCAGTCGACTGGCGGGGGCGGGGAGGCGGCGCCGCTGAACCAGTCGTGGCGGGCGGACCTTCCGGCGGATGCAGAGGCCCAGGCGGCGACGTTCGCAGGCGGCTGCTTCTGGTGTATCGAGGCGGTGTACGAGGGACAGCGCGGGGTGGCGTCGGCCGTGTCCGGGTATGCCGGGGGCCGCGAGGAGACCGCGACCTACGACCAGGTGGTGACCGGGACGACCGACCACCGGGAGGCGGTGCGGGTCCGGTACTACCCGGAGCTTGTCTCGTACGAGCGGCTTCTGGAGCTGTACTGGCGGAGCATCGACCCGACCGATGCCGGCGGCCAGTTCGCGGACCGCGGCCCGCAGTACACGACCGCGATCTACGCGCACACGCCGGCGCAGTACCGGCAGGCGGTGGCGTCGAAGCGGGAGCTGAACGCGAGCGGGCGGTTCGACGAGCCGGTCGTCACCGAGGTGCTGAACGCCTCGACGTTCTTCCGGGCCGAGGACCGGCACCAGAACTACTCGCGGCGGCGGACCGCACGGTACAAGGCGTACGAGCGGGCGAGCGGGCGCACCGGGTTCCTGCAGCGGGTGTGGGGCGCCAGCCCGCTCGGGTGACCGGCCGGAACGCTTGTAAAGGCCGCCGCGCATCCCCGCGGTATGGACACGATCACGTTCGTGACCACGAACGACCTCAAGCTGCGGTACGCGGAGGCCGCGTTCGCGCCGTACGACCTCGCCGTGGAGCCGAGCGACTACGACACGCCGGAGATCCAGGCGGACGACTGCGCGACCGTGGCCGAGCAGGAGGCACGGGACGCGGCGGCCGCGCTCGACCAGGAGGTGCTCGTGGCGGACAACGGCCTGTTCGTCGACGCGCTCGACGGCTTCCCGGGGCCGTACACGGCGTACAACGGGCGGCGGCTGGGGCCGGACCGGTTCCTGCGGCTGTTCGCGGCGGATGACGACCGGGCGGCGACGCTGGTCTACGTGGTGGCGTACGCAGAGCCGGACGGCACTACCGAGCTGTTCCCGACCGAAACGCCCGGCCGCGTCGCGGCGGAGCCGCGTGGCAGCGGGACGTTCATGGACACGCTGTTCGTGCCGGAGGACGAGGACGAGACCCTGGCCGAGATCCGGCAGGCCGACTTCGACCGGTACCGCCAGTTCTGGGACCGGTCCACCCCCCGGTTCGCCGACTGGTACACCGGGCGTGACGGGTGACCGCGTGCATGCCCGCTGCCCGGTCGTTCATCTATGCGGTCGCCGGCCCCGAGACCGGGACGGTCGCCGCCCCGCTCGTCGGCCTCTGGCTCCTCGACGCCCTCCACCTCGCTGCGGGCGCGCTCGCCGGTATCGGCGCGGTGGTGGCGGCCGTGGGCGTGCTCGGGTACGCGTGGACGGTGGTGGCGTTCGCCCGGGAACAGGGGACACCGGCGCCGACGGACGCGCCGGGGCAGCTGGTGGACGCGGGGCTGTACACGTACAGCCGGAACCCGATGTACGCGTGCACCGTCCTCACGCTGCTGGGCTGCGCGGCGCTGTTCCGGTCGGGTCCGCTGCTCCTGTATGCCGCGGTCATCGCCGGCGTCTACCACGGCATCGTGGTGCGTGTGGAGGAGCCACGGCTGGAGCAGCGGTTCGGTGAGGCGTACCGTGAGTACCGGCGGGCGGTGCCGCGGTGGGTGCTGGTCGTTACCAGTCCATCCGGCTGAACCGGGCATCGAACCGACAGTGGTAACTCTCCTTGCTGTGGTCGAAGCCGGTGTCAGGGCGGTGTGATGGCCCCTGGAACGGAGCGTTGTCAGCGTCCCGCGGCAGGTACTCAGAGTCGTCGAACACGTCCTCCTCCGCCGGCGCCTCATGGTCCGCGCCGGCAGCGGCGTGGCAGCGGTCCGCCACCTCATTGTACCCGGCACTCAGGTCGCCCATACTTGTTATTGGTCGATGGTAGTATATAAAAGGCGGTGGGTTAATAAGGTGGCGCCGGGGTAGAGTGGTGTGATGGGAAACGACGCGGACCTGCAGCTGCTGCAGCGCGAGGTGCGGCGGCTGTACCACCGGCTGTGGACGGTGATGCCGAAGACGCAGAACACGGAGAAGCGCGACCAGGTGAGTGCCGTCTTCGCCGCGGCGGAGTCGTTCCTGATGGCGATGGAGGAGCAGTACGCTGATGGTCGGCTGCCGATGGATGCGTCGACGCTCGCTGACCGGTTCGAGGCGATCAGGACGCGGGTCGAGTGGCGGGATTTCGAGGAATGCGTGGCGCTGCTGGAGGAGCTGGGTGAGGAGCTGCGGACGACGGAGCGGCAGCCCTCGATGGTGGAGCGGCTGCAGCAGGGATGGACGCGGCTTGGGCCGTTGCGGCTCCCACTGAAGCTCGTCGGCCTCGTGCTGCTGGTCGTCGCCGTCGAGCTGTGGCTTGTCCCGGTCGTCAGGACGGCCATCGGTGGTTGAGCCGGTCCGTCACCGTGCGAGCGTGGTGCCGAGGTATTTGCGGACGAGCAGGACGTCGACCTCGGTGCCGTCTGCGTCCACTGTGGGGTGGACCTCGACCTCGAGGCCGTACATCTTGTCCGAGACCTCTCCTGTCTCAAGCCCGTCCTCCAGCTTCCCACGGAGGTCGTCCCCGGTCAGGTCGAGTGCCGGGATGCCGGCATCGTCCGCCGGGTCCGCGTTCGCGTAGGCCTGGTACGTGGGGAAATCCTCGGTCGACCGGTCGGTGGAGGCCGCCCAGCCCTCGATGCCGCGCGGTTCCAGGTAGGCGGCCGGGGCAAGGTCGGGATGGCTCTCCGCGTCGTACCATGCATCGGGGTCCTCGACGATTGGTGCGACGCTTGCGAGCGGCTGTCCGCGTTCCTCGTTCTCCCCGAGGCTGATGCCGCTCCCGCCACCGAACAGGCCCATGCACCCGCTCAGGCCTGTGACAGCGAGTGCACCGCCGGCCTCGACCGCCCGTCGCCGTGTTACCGTGTACGTATCGGACATGCGTACCGCCCCTTCCACGAGCCTTAAATGTGTTGTGGCGTCCCAGTGGGGGCGCGGCATGGTTTAAAGCCGTTGTGGCCGTATCA
>CAZAFX010000048.1:0-225 GCA_964484895.1 uncultured archaeon
GATCGATGGTCCGGGGTGCGTGGCGGTACCGGGACGCCCCGCTATCCAGCGACACCGCACCGCCGTACCCGTCCGATGGCAGCCGTGTCCGGACCGGTGCCACACCCCGTCCGGGGAGCACGTCCGTCGCGTACACCTCGGGCCACGGATTCACGTCGTACGAAACATCGGTCCGGCCTGGTCGGCCCGCGGCGCGGCTCCCTGCCTCGCCGAACCTAGCGGTAT
>CAZAFX010000048.1:235-3551 GCA_964484895.1 uncultured archaeon
GCGTGCTGGACCGGCGCCATCTGCGTCCGGATAACCGTCCAGGGCGACGGCATGAACCGGGCGTACGTCGCGTCGGGAAGCTGGACGGTGAACATCCTGTCCTGCACCTCCTCGTCGACGGTGATGGTCTCGCCGTCCCCGTCCGTCCGCCGTGTCGCCGTCAGCACCGTCCGCTCCGCCTCCACGCGGAGGGCGTCCCCGTCAAGTGTCACGGTACAGTCGAGCGGTAGCGACTCGTGTCGCTCCGTCACCGCCTGGGGCTTCTCGACCTGTCGCTGCATGGCCTACCAACTGTAGGGGCGAACGCCTAAAAACGGTTGTGGCAGCCCTGCCGCCGCCACTGCACGGCAACGACACCGTCATTGAACGAACGTTTAGGAATGCCCGTACCCGCGCGCACCATTTATATACAGGCAGCACTATTGTTGTTACAAGGTGACAACCAATGGCAGATGAGACCTATGGCGATGGTGCGCGGGAGCTGACCGAGGAGGACGCGGCGCTGCTGGACGACCTGCGTGGCGCGCAGCGGCAGGACTACGACGTGCTGTCCGGGACGCTGGAGTAGCCTCGGCCGTTCCCCCTGTGCTTCTTTTTCTTTCCGGGCCAACCCCTTCTATATTTAAATGTTGGTCGGGTACAGGCACGTAGCGGTTTTCAGGGACCGGTTCTGAAGGGGACGCACGATGGCACAGCAACGGACAACGGAGGTCGATGAGGTGGAGTCCGGGACGACGACGCTCGGGCTCACCGTGGATGCAGGCGTCATTCTCGCAGCTGATAAACGGGCGACGATGGGCCACCTGAAGGCGTCGAAGGAGGCGCAGAAGATATTCCAGATCGATGACCGGATCGGGCTGACAATCGCTGGTTCGGTGGGTGATGCGCAGCGGCTCGTGCGGGTGATGCGGTCGGAGCTGAAGCTGCGGAAGCTGGAGACGAAGGAGATGTCGGTGAAGGCGGCGGCGACGCTGCTGGCGAACATCCTCCAGAGTTCGAAGATGCTGCCGTACATGAACCAGTTCGTCATCGGCGGACACGACGATGAGGGCGGGACAATCTATGACTTGGACCCGCTCGGCGGACTGATGGACCACACGCAGTTCACGTCCACCGGGTCGGGCTCCCCGACGGCGTACGGCGTCCTGGAGGATGCGTACAGTGATGGGATGACGCTGGACGACGGCATCGAGCTGGCGGTCCGGGCGATCGCGGCGGCCTCCGAGCGCGATGTGGCGTCCGGCGACGGCATCGATGTCGCGAAGATGACGTCGGCAGGGTTCCAGCGGGTGGACGCTGACACGGTCGGCGACTACCTGTAACGGTTCTGGGACGGAGATGACGGCGATGGATGACAGCCTCGAAGACATCGTGGATGAACTTCCCGACAATGCGATGATCGAGGACGCCCGGTACGAGGCGTCCGATGTCGTGTTCTATACCGGGAACCGGGAGTTCTTCCTGGACAACGACGACGTGATCCGTGACCTGGTGACGCGGATCAAGAAGCGGTGTGATGTCCGGCCGGCGTCAGGTATCACGAAGGGCAAGGAGACGACGGAGGAGAAGATTCGGGAGATTGTGCCGGAGGATGCCGGTATCGAGCGCATCCTGTTCGAGGAGCCGTTCGGGAAGGTGATCATCCGGGCGAAGAAGCCGGGCCTGGTCATCGGGAAGAACGGGGAGACGCTGGACGAGATCAAGGAGCACACGTTCTGGATGCCGGACGTTGAGCGGGTGCCGGCGATCGACTCGAAGATCGTGGACCGGGCGCGGGAGATCATGATCGAGGACGTGGAGTTCCGGAAGGAGTTCCTCCACGACGTTGGGAAGAAGATTCAGCTGGACAAGGACGCGGGCGACGAGTGGATCCGCGTTGAAGGCCTGGGTGGCTTCCGGCAGGTCGGCCGCAGCTGCGTGCTGGTGCAGACCGAGGAGTCCAGCGTGATGATGGACTGCGGTGTGGACACGTCGCGGGAGGGCCGTGACGCGTTCCCGCACCTGGACGTCCCGGAGCTTGATCTGCAGGACCTTGACGCGGTCATCCTGTCACACGCGCACATGGACCACTGCGGGTTCATCCCGTACCTGTACGAGTATGGATACGACGGCCCGGTGTACTGCACGGAGCCGACGCGGGATATGATGGTGCTGCTGCAGCTGGACTACCTGGACGTGGCGCGGAAGCAGGGTGGCCGTGCGCCGTACGACTCCGGGGCGATCAAGGAGGCGGTGAAGCGGACGATTACCGCGGACTACGGGGAGGTGACGGATATCACGCCGGACATGCGGATGACGCTGAACAACGCCGGCCACATCCTCGGCAGTTCGTCGGTCCACCTGCACGTCGGGGAGGGCCTGCACAACATCGTGTACACGGGCGACATCAAGTACGATGAGACCAAGCTGCTGCGGCCGGCGGACCCGAAGTTCAACCGGGTGGAGACGCTCATCATCGAGTCCACGTACGGCGGGAAGCATGACAAGATGCCGCGGCGGGACAAGGCGAACCACCATTTCCTGAAGACGGTGCGGCACCGGCTGAAGGACGGCGGCAAGGTGATCATCCCGGTGTTCGCCATCGGCCGCAGCCAGGAGATCATGATGCTGCTGGCGGACGAGGCGAACAAGCGGTACTGGGATTTCCCCGTCTACCTGGACGGGATGATCTGGGACGCGACCGCGCTCCACACCGCCTACCCGGAGTTCCTGTCGAAGGAGCTGCAGCGGAAGATCTTCCACGAGGACGAGAACCCGTTCCTCCGTAGCGAGTTCAACCGCATCGGGTCGCACAACGAGCGGGAGGATGTCTACGACGAGGGCCCGTGCGTCATCCTTGCGACATCCGGCATGATGACCGGCGGCCCGGTCCTGTCGTACGTGGAGCATCTCGGCGGTGACCCTGACAACATGCTCATCTTCGTTGGCTATCAGGCGCCAGGCAGCATCGGGAACCAGATCCAGAACGGCGCCCGGAGCGTCGACCTGCCGGACGGGAAGACCGTGGACATCAACCTGGATGTCGAGACGGTGAACGGGTTCTCCGCGCACAGCGACCGGCAGCAGCTGCTGAACTACGTCGGCAACCTGCCGAACAAGCCGCGGAAGATCATCTGTAACCACGGCGAGAAGTCGGTGTCGTTCGACCTCTCCTCCACCCTCCACAAGATGCACGACATCGACACGGAGGCGCCGCCGAACATCGAGATGATCCGGCTGAACTGACTGCGTCCGCCGCTCCTTCCTCGAACTGTACCACTGCCGTGTTAAATCTTGCCTTCTGCGGCACGGGTATGCCGCGCACCGTGGTCATCAC
>CAZAFX010000048.1:3561-4212 GCA_964484895.1 uncultured archaeon
CTCGCAGACCTGCTCCTGGCCAGGTCATCAGAGGACTGTTAAAGTTCGGTGGCGGTGCCCTGGGGTATGCCACGCACCGTCGTCATCACCGGCGCCGCCTCCGGCATCGGCAGGGCAGCCGCGCTCCTGTACGGCGAGGCGGGATGGCAGGTGGTGGTGGCGGACATGGTCCGTGCGGCCCGCGAGGGCGGGAAGGACACGCACGAACGGGTGAACGCGGAGACCGACGGGCAGGCCGTCTACGTCTCCACCGATGTCACCGAGCTTGATGATGTGGAGGAGACCGTTGACACGGTGACGGACACGTTCGACGGTATCGATGTCTGGGTGAACAATGCTGGCGTGGCGCACAGCGACCCGGTCGAGGCGTTCCCCACGGAGTGGTGGGAGCGCATCAAGGAGGTCAACCTGACCGGGGTCTTCCACGGCACCCGCGCCGTCATCCCGGTGATGCGGGAGCAGGGCGGCGGCAGCATCGTGAACATCGCGTCCAAGGCCGGCAAGGAGGGTATCCCGGAGCTCGCGCTGTACTGCGCGTCCAAGGCCGGGGTGATGCGGTTCACGGAAGCGGTCGCGCAGGAGGTCGGGGACGACGGCATCACGGTCAACGCGGTATCCCCCGGCCGGACGGCGACCGCGATGACGGACTTC
>CAZAFX010000048.1:4222-8039 GCA_964484895.1 uncultured archaeon
TCGAGGGCGTGCCGCCGGAGCGCGTCGCCGAGACAATCAGGGATGTGGCTGCCGCCGAGTATACGGGCCGCGTCGTTGACGTTGAGTGACCCGGTCACCGGCCGGGCTCTGCGGTGATGGTGTACCGGTCCGGTTCGTCCAGCAGCAATCCGATGCGTGCCGCGGCCTGCGCGGTCCGCAGGGCAGGGTGCGGGTCGAGGAGGAGCTGTTCGGACGCGTCCTGTGCGGCGGTGGCGTCGGCGTGGTGGATGAAGTGGTCGAGCAGCGTCTCCGGGGCGGGTGCGCCGTCGTAGTCCTGCGGTCCGGTGTGGCGGTGGACCGCCCTGACGACGTTGTCAGGGTAGCCGTTCCGGTCCAGCCAGCTGGCGGCTGTCGATGCATGGTCCCGGTACGTGCCGTCGAGCGGCCGGTCGCGGCCGAACTTGTGCATATCGTGGGCGACACCGGCAAGCATGGCGAGGTCGACGTCGCGCCCGTCCATCCCGTTGGTGTCCATCAGCGCGGCGTTGCGGGCGAGCGTGTACGTGTTCCCGAGCATCCGCTTGGTGTGGATCCACTGCCCGTGCCGGCCACGTTCGTCGACGGGGTGGTGGCGGCCGGTCGGTGAGGCGGGCATGACCCAGTAGTCGTCCCGGATGGCATCGGTGGCAAGCTCCGTGGCCGCGTCCCGGACGACATCGTCATCGATGTAGGCAAGCTCGGGGAGGCGGGCCATCGCATCCGGTCTGGTATCGCAGCTCTCGAGATAGGGTGCATCGAGTGGTGCGTCGTCCCCCGGGACGAGCGGCCCGGTGTACGGTGCAGGCAGCGTGGTATCGACGGTGACCGCTGCGGTATCGTGGTCGATGGAGTAGGGAATCGCCGTGGACGCGACGGTGTGGGTGTCGTCGTTCTCGTCCCAGGTGAGAAATCGGTAGTCGAGCGTGCCCGTCTCCATCGGTCAGCGGTGGATGTGGGCGTACTCCGGGGTGGCGATGAGCCAGTCCTCGTCGATACCAGCGACATCGCCGTTCAGGCTGCGCACCGTCTTCTTGATGCGGTCGATGGCGCGCTTGAGGTCGGTCATGTCCTTGTCGCGGAGCGGGCGGATCTTGACCCAGACGATGTTGCCGTCCCGGAGCATCTCCTGCACCGGTTCGACATCGCCGTATTCATTGAGCGTATGGACGCGGATTTTGACCTTGCTGGATGTATCCTCGTCGATATGGTCGAGTTCAACGTACTCGTCCTCGTCGAACTGTTCGATGTCCGTGTTCCCGCCGAGCAGTCGCTTGAGTGGCATCGTCGTTTCCTCCGTGTACACAGGTGTTCGCGGTATACTTAAATACCTTGGGCGTGGCCCCGCAGGCTGTTACTGGTCGGTGTCCACGCTCTCCAGCGTCGAGGCGATGTTCCAGACCTCGGTCCGGGTGTGCTGGGCGAGGTTGGGATCGTTGGAGACATCGTCGAGGATGGAGGTTGCGGTGTTGATGCGGACGGAGAGGTCTGCGTCGTCATCCTGCAGTGCGTCGATGCAGCGGTCGATGGCGTCAGCGACGTTACCGGGGATGGCGTCGTCCCCTTTCAGATCTTCCATGCGGCGGATCGCGGTGTCGAGGTCGGCCATCGTGCACCACCGCGTCACCCAGAGAGCGGGTCCTGGTCCATGCCGGCCGCCATCTCCTCCTGCGACTGCTGGACCTTCTCCTTCAGCTGGTTCTCCTTGCGCTCCAGGGTTTCGATCTTCATCTCAAGGTCCTCCTTCTCTTCCTTGAGGTCGTCGGCGACCGCGTCCTGGTCCTTCTTGATCATCAGTTCGCCCACCGCCTTGTACAGGTCCTGGTCGTCGACATCGTCCAGCGCGCCCAGTGCGTTCTCAATCTCCTCCTTCTGCGTCTTGAGGTTCTCCTTCTGCATCATCAGCGTCTGGAGCTGCTGCTGGAACTGCATCAGCTTCTGTTGTTCGTCCTGTTGCATTGGTGTCACCGTTCGAGTATCTTGTGGCTGAGCCGGGTCAGCATCATGGCCGTGTTGACTGTGCCGCGCAGCACGCCGAACGTGTCCGCGGTCACATCGACCTGCAGCTCCTCGCCGGCCGCGACCGTGAACGTGGCGGCGTTGGAGTCCTGCAGCGATGGCCGGACCGCCGTGGCGACCACATCCGTGTCGGCGACGGCCATGCTGAGCGACGCGTTCATCGCGCCGTCACATGCTTGGCTTCGTCCGACCGTTTCTTGAGCACGCTCCTGCCGGAGCAGTGCGGGCAGATGATCTTCTCGCCGACCGGGTCGATGTCGACCTCTTCCTCGCACTTGGTGCAGATGTACGGCATGGTCAGTCACCCAGTTCCTCGCGCGCTGCTTCCAGTTCTTCCGGCTCCTCGTCACGGAGTGCGCGCTGCATCAGCGTTTCGGCGCCGGTATCCGGCTCGTACGCACCGCCCGCAATCTTGCTGCCGCAGCTGCGGCACTGCCAGATGCCGGCGGCTTGCCGCTGCAGCCTGTCGGCGCGGCACTGCGGGCATGTGTGCGTGTCTGCCATGGTGTCACCGACCCGGCTTATTTTTAAATAGTTAGGCGTCCGCGACGGCGTCCTCGACCAGTTCACGGAGCCTGTCCGTCCGCTCCTCGGTGGCGCGGACGATCTCCATGGTGTCCGTGGTGGACATCTCGCGGTCGCCGCCCTTCTGCAGGGAGCAGACGTTGTCCTTCTCGTTGAGGGTGACGGTGAGCCGGGAGTTCGTGACATCCTCCTCCTCGCCGGTCGTGTCGAGCAGGATCCGGTCCCCGATCTTCCGCCCGGTCAGGGTGACCGGGATGCCGTTCACGGGGAGGTCCTCGCCCTCGGTCTCACGGTCCAGTTCATCCTCCTCCACGTCGTACGCGGGGAGGCTCGCCTCGAGCAGTGCGGCGACCGCACCGAGGAACGATGCGTCGATGAGGTTGCCGTCGAAGTCGAGGACGTGGATGTCGATGAACAGCATCCAGCACTTCTCGCCGTCCACAATTCCAAGATCCTCGAGGTCGATGATGTCCGACTCGCGCAGTCCACGGTCAACGACGCGGGACAGCTCGACCGCCTCGATGGTGGGCGGGCCGGACTCCCAGTCCTCGGACGCGATCGGCCCGAGTTCCGCGTTGGTGATGAGAGAGCCCGCGTCGGGCGTGTCCGGATACGGCTCGTCGGTGTCGGCCTTGATGCCGACCACGAGCTGGGTGTCGCCCATCCGGACGTAGGCGGATCCCTCCGCGGTGTCGCGGATGTAGCCGACGTCGATGTCGATATCCCGGAGTTCGTCGAAGTCGCGGCCGTCGAGGCGTTCACCGCGCTCGACCAGCCGCTTCACGTATGCCTTGTTCACATCAAGCTGTGTCTCTCGTTTCATAGGTCATCACCTGCCGGCAGGCTGTCCTGCAGCGTCTCAACCTGCCGGTCGTGGAGCTGCTGGCAGCCCTCGGCCGCCATCTCCATGCCCTCTTCCAGGTCGTCGGCGGAGATGTCACCGTCCATCTGGAGCAGGGTGACCCGGTCAGGGTCGGCGTCGACCATCGCGACCGGGATGTCTGCCTTGCCGTACGCGTCCTCCTCGCCGGCCACGTCGAGCACCATCGTGTCCTCGAGCTTGCCGACAGCGCACGCCGAGACAAGCCCCTTCATGGGGATGCCGGCGTCCGCGAGCGCGAGGCCCGCTGCCGTGATTCCCGTAACGCGGGTGGATGCGTCGGCCTCCAGCACCTCGACGACGACCTCGATTTCCGCCTTCGGGAACTCCTCAAGGAAGACGGCGGGGGCGAGCGCCTTCTCCGTGACCAGACTGATCTCCTTGTCACGGCGGGCG
>CAZAFX010000049.1:0-7861 GCA_964484895.1 uncultured archaeon
AGCTGTACCGCGACGCTGCCGACACATAGAAAAGAGGCAGGGCCGCCAGTACGGTCATGCGTTGGAGCGGGCTGCTCGCGGCACTCCTTTGCCTCTCCCCCGTCGTCGCGGCCCACACCGCGGACGGCGGTGGTGGGGGGACGGCCGTCCAGCCACCTGACACGGCAGAGACGGCGGTCCCGCCCGGCGAGAAGATCTGCCCGTTCAACGGCTCGGTGGCGCGGCAGCGGCAGCGGGTGTACGGCGTCACCGTGCAGCGGTCGGAGCAATGCCGGCCGGACGACCCGGCGGTCGTGGCCGCCGTGACGCGGGGGACGAACAACGTGCCGATGCGGGCGTTGATGGAGACGGGGCTGGCGGGTGACGCCGTGGAGAAGTGCTGCGACCGGGACGGGGACGGCGACCCGGACGTCATCAACATCACGCTGGAGGTCGCGGAGCTGAACGGGGCGCCGACCGCGTCCGGCGTGACGGAGGTGGCGCACACCATCGCGCCAGGAATCCGGCCAGGGTTCTGGGTGTTCGCGCCGAAGACGCGCGGTATGGCGACGGAGGGTGCGGCCGCGTCGGAGCTGCTGCGGATGCCCTCGCCCGTGGTGCGGGTTGAGGAGGACGACGAGGTGCACGTCACCCTTGAGAACACCCACTACATGCCGCACACAATCCACTTCCACGGGACGGACCACGCGTTCATGGACGGCGGGAAGGGGAACGACGGCGTCCCACAGACGAGCGAGGAGCCGGTGCTACCCGGCGGGGCGCGGACGTACGATATGACACCACGGGAACCGGGGACCATGTTCTACCACTGCCACGTCCAGCCGTCCGTCCACGTCCTGATGGGGCTGAACGGGATGTTCGTGGTGGCGGAGGAGGCAGCGAACAACACGGTGCAGACGCTGAACATCGGTGCCGGGCGGGTGCGCCACCCGTCCGCGGCGACGGCGGACCGGTACGCTGCGGCGTACGACCTCCAGTACCAGGGCGTCGACAGCGACCTGCACAGCATCGTCAAGGAGACGAACGACCCGCGCGTGCTGCAGAAGCGGCTTCACAGGGACTACGACGTGACGGAGCGGGAGCCGGACTACTTCCTGCTGAACGGCCGGTCGTTCCCCTACACCGTCCGCGAGTCCCAGGTCATCGTGGAGCAGGACCGGCGGTACCGGCTGCGCGTGCTGAACGGCGGATCGGAGCCGGTCTCCCTCCACACGCACGGCCACAAGCCCACCATCACCCACTACGACGGCGTCCCCGCGCCACCGGAGGCACGCATCAGCCGGGACGTGTTCGACGTGTCGGCGGCCCAGCGCCTCGACCTCGCCCTGAACACGACGGACAACGGCCGGGACAGCTACGGGCCGGGCGTCTGGTTCATGCACGACCACCGCGAGCAGGCGGTGACCACCGACGGCGTCTCGCCCGGCGGCGGCATCTCCCTCATCACCTACCGCTCCCACCTGCAGAACGGCGCACCGCAGGTGCACGGCGTTGACTGGGGCCCGTACTTCACCGCGGACTACTACGAGCGCCACGTCCCGGTATGGGCGTGGTACGCCTCCCGGCTGCTCGGTGACGTCTCCCCCCGCACCCCACCGCTCACGTCGTACCTTCCCTGGATACTCGCCGGCCTCCTGCTCGGCGCCGGCGTCGCGTGGACGGTGATGCGCCGATGAGGCGTCTCCTCCCTGTCCTCACCGTGGTGCTGTTCGCGCCGGCCGCGACCGGGCTGGTGATGAACGCGAACACCGGCACGCTCCCGCCCGGCTGCGACGACACGGCCCGGTGGGAGAATGTGACGGTCCACGCGGGCAAGGCGCACGCCCAGCGGTTCCCGGGAACGATGTTCACCTACGACACCCGGTCGCTGCAGTTCCCGCCGTGCACCAAGCTGACGGTCACGCTCGTCAACAACGACAGCGTCCGCCACCAGTGGATGGTCCACGACCTGCCGCAGGAGATGTACCCGATGGGCATGTTCACCATCGAGGTCACCGGCCCTGGCCGCGACACCGGCACCTTCATCCTGCCCGGCCACGACGAGACCCTGCTCGTACACTGCGGCCTTCCTCAGCACATGGAGAAGGGGATGAAGGCCCAGCTCCTCGTCGGTGACGGGCACGGCACCCTGCCAAACATCCCCGGCATCTCCGCCGGCACCCTGCAGACCGACTACCCCGTGCAGGACGCCCTCCCGGCCAAGCTCATTCTGTTCTCTGTCGCCATCGTCCTCGGCGGCGCGACAACGGTCGCTGCCAGGCGGCGGCTGCCGTAGAAGAGCCCCGGGTGGGATTTGAACCCACGACCTGCTCCTTGCTCGCGCTTGGAGGGTGTTCACGTCGTCACAGCCGCTGCCGGGAGCCACCCGGCGGGCTCGGCACTCAAAGATCCTCCGCATCGCGGTACGAGGGAGCCGCTCTAGCCAAGCTGAGCCACCGAGGCATCGACACCGGCTTGGACACGGATGTTTTTAAGCAGGGGCGGTCGCCACAGACGGAGGGCATCTCTAGTGGGGTGTCAGGCCTCGCGGTAGGCGCCGTCGTACCCATCCGGGACCTCGTCCATGTGGAGGAACGCGAGCTGGTTGACGCGGGCGTTCTCCTTCACCCGGATGCCATCCGGGTTCTCCACGACGAGGAGGAAGGCGCCGGTGCCGTCGAACCCGCCGTCCCAGTACGCGTTCTGGATGAGCGCCCCCATCCGCAGCAGCGAGGAGCGGGGGAATCCGATGCCGACGAGGTCGTTCGGAATGTGCAGCGTCTCGTTGCACACCACCTTGTACGCGCCCTGCTCGAGCCGCCACCAGCCGTAGTCATCGTCCGCATCCTGTTGTTCCGGCTGCAGCGGTGTGGTATCCGGCACCCACCGCTCGTCGTTGGAGAAGTCCAGCCGGCCGGGCCCGTCGAACGCCTCGATGCGGGCGGCGGTCAGGTCGACCCCGTTCGGCTGCAGCTGGGTCTCCAGGTGGACGTAGTCCTCCACCAGCCGGTCCTCCTCGATTAGCGCCCGCAGCTCCTCCCGGTTCAGCACCATACCGCATCCCTGCCGGCAAACTTCAAGTAGCCTTGCTCGTCCGCGCGGCCGTCATGTATAAAAGCTGTCGCGGCACATCCCCCCGCGGAGGTATCCAATATGCGATTCACACGACTGGCCATCCTCGCCGCGGTCGCCGCGGCGCTCGCGGTCCCTGCAACAGCACAGTCAACGGGAAACGTCGACACGGTCATCCTCGCCTCCACGGCGAACTACCCCGATGCCTTGGTCGGGGCGGCGCCGGGCGCGAAGCTCGGCATCCCGGTCCTCCTGACGCAACGGGACGGCATCCCCAGCGAGACGCAGCGGGCGCTCGAACGGATGCAGCCGTCGGAGGTCGTCGTGCTGGGCGGGCCGTCGGTCGTCTCGGAGCAGGTGACGGCCGCGCTGGAGCAGGAATACGCGGTCACCCGGCTCTGGGGCACGACCCGGTACGGGACCGCGGTCGAGGTCGCGGAGCAGTTCTGGGTGGAGGGCGCAGATGAGGCCCTCCTCGTCCAGAACGGGTTCGACGACCGAAGCGGCCGCGTGCTGGCGGCGGCCAAGGAGATCGCCCGTGACGGCGAGATGCCGGTCTACCTGACCCCGGAGGACGGCGTCCCGGCGGTCGTGCTCTCCTCGCTTGAGAGCCTCGGCGTGGGGGAGGTGACGGTCGTCGGCCGCACCGTCTCCGACAGCTACCGCGCCAGCCTCCAGGATGTCAACGTGACGGTCGACGAGACGATCACGGCCGAGGATGACGAGGAACTGGAGGCGGAGCTGCAGGACCGCGCCACACAGGACGTGAACGCGTCCACTGAGCTGCTCGCGGTCGCCTCCGGTGACGGCTTCCGGCAGCGCATCGCGGCGGCGAACACGCCCCGCGGTGAGGTCTACCACATCGGCGGCACCGGCGACATCGACGCACTGGTGACGTTCGTGCAGGACCGGGGTGTGGAGCGCGTGAAGGTCGTCGGCCGCCCGCAGCTCGCTGACGGTATCGCGCAGCGCCTCCGCAGCGACACGGACGCCACGGTCGACCTCGTCGTCGGCCAGGCCGCGGCAGCGACCAGCGCCAACCTGACCACGTCCGCTGCACCGGAGTTCGCCCGCGTCCACGACCGCCGCGCCCAGGCGTGGCAGCAGGCGCGGCAGGAGCACCGGGCGGCGATCCGTGAGCGCGTCAACCGGACCATCCAGCGCGCGGAGCGGTTCAACGACACGAACGCGTCCGACGAGGTCCGGGCGCAGCTGGGGGAGGCGCGCCGGCTGTTCCGGCAGGGCGACTACGAGGAGGCGCGGGAGGCGGCGCAGGACGCGGCCAGCGAGGCGCGCCGCGCCCGGTTCGAGGAGCTGGAGGACGACCCCGCGGCCCTCCAGGACTCCATCCGCGACGAGACCGAGGACCTGCAGGAGCGCGTCGACGAGCTCCGGGCGCTGAACAAGGAGTTCGCCGACGAGATGGAGGAGAACATGACGGTCGAGGAACGCCTCGAGGTCATCGAGGAGTTCCGTGACCGCCGCCGCGAGACCGTCCGCGCACTGGTCGAACAGGCCCGGCAGGTCCGCGGTCACCGCGGTGATGTCTCGGACCGGCTGCGCGAGGCCCGCAAGCGCGTCCGCACCACCGGTGAACGGTTCCGGTTCGAGGCGGAGTGCGGTGACGGCGGCGGCACGTTCACGGTGCAGGAGTCCCGCATCCAGGGCGAGGACGGCCGCATCGATGCCGAGGCCACCCTCGGCCTGAACGTGCCGACCTACCGTGCCGACTACAGCAGAGCGGTCGATGAAGAGGCACGGACGCTGTCGCTGACCGTCGACCTGACGGAGCGCAGCGGCCCCGGCATCGACTGCGTCGGCGTCGCCGAGTTCGAGTACCGCCGTGACGTCCGGGCCGGTGACTGGACGGTCGACGTGACGGTGCGGCGCGGCGACGACGAACTGACCTTCTCCGACACCGTGACCGTCACCCGCGACGATGACGACGGGATGGAGACGACGCCGGTCGCCGAGATGCCGGCGGCGTGCGCCGAGGACGTCCGCGCCGCGCGAGAGGCGGCCGAAGGCCGGACGTGCACCGAGCAGTACCAGCTGATGCGGTGCCCGGACGACGACAGCGTCGTCTACGGCGCGGCCAACGGCTGTGAGATCTCCGCGCTTCAGGAACGCGGCTGGACCGCTGCCAGGTTCCCCGACGATGACGACGGGACGGACGACGAGGAGAACGAGACCTCGGAGCCGGCCGAGGACGACGAGCCGGCCGCGACGGTCACCTACTCCAGCGACGGGTTCAGCCCGCAGCGCGTGACCGTCGATGAAGGCGAGACGGTCGTCTGGGAGAGCGAGGGCCCGGACATGTGGGTGGCGTCGGCTGTGCATCCGACGCACACGGAGTACGCCGGCAGCAGCCGCAGCGAGCACTGTGAGAACGGTGACGCCACCGGTCCGGTCTTCGACCAGTGCCGGACCGCCCAGACCTACAGCTTCACGTTCGAGAAGGAGGGCAACTGGGGCTACCACAACCATGTGAACAGCGCCCATTCCGGCACCGTCGTCGTGGAGTAAGATGCGCACTGCTGCAACCGTCGCCGTCCTGGCGCTGGCCGTCCTGCTCGCTGGCTGCACCGGGCAGCAGCCCCAGCCCGGCGCTGACGCGGGCGGGGACGGCGCGGATGCCGTCTCGTGCGATCAGGTGAGCGGCGAGACGCATACGGTGACCTACGCCAGCAGCGGGTTCTCCCCGCGGCAGCTGACGGTGCAGCGGTGTGACACGGTCGTCTGGGAGAGCCAGGGGCCGGACATGTGGGTCGGGTCGGATGACCACCCGGTCCACGCCGGCTATGACGGCACAAGCCTCCGGCAGCATTGCAGCAGCGGCAGTTCGGACACGTTCGACCAGTGCAGCCGCGGTGATACGTACCGGTTCATGTTCACGAAGACCGGCGAATGGGGGTACCACAACCACGTGAACAGCGTCCATACCGGTACCGTTGTCGTGGAGTAGGTCGCGTCCAAAGGCAAGCTTTATGGTCCGGTGAACCCCTCCTCAAGATGTGCGCCGGACACGCATCGCACTCCTGCTGGTGCTCGCCCCGCTCACGACCGTGGCCGCCGTCCCGATATGGGTGGGCGTCCCGGATGCTGGTGATGCCGTCGCCTGGGAGTCGGACTGTGGGGATGTGGCGGACTGTCTTGACAATGACGACGGTGACACCGCTGATGCCTACGCGCAGAATCAAAATTATTTGGTTGAGGGCGAGAGTATCAGTGAGGCGCCAGTTACAGCAAATTACACGCCGCCGTGGACGCCACCCATCCGGATGGACGCGATTAGTCTGCATGCCAAGATGAAGGCCAACCAGTCAGGACCCGTACTGGTAGAGGTCTGGAACGGCAGCGCCATGGAAACCGTGGCTACGCCAGAGGTCACGGAGTCAGAGTCTTGGTACAACATGACGGTCACTCGGGAGGCGGCCCAGATGGATGGGGTCTACCGGGCCCGCCTCACCCCTATGATAGTGGATTATGATACGCAAGAACGGGAAGTGGAGGTCGATGTCCTCCGGTTCCGGTTCCGGTACACGCGTGTCGGTGAACTAGCGGTGACGCGTCCGGCGGTGGACCCGGCAACCATCACCGTCTCAGAGACGGCAGGCCTCAACGGGTCGGTTACCTGCGATGACGGGTATTGCGGTGGTGTTGCGGCCTCACCGCGGGCGAACGGCACCAATATTTCCGGTCTATCAGAGCTGTCGCTGGCTGACGGAGCGTCCCTGCAGGAGGACCGGCTGTGTGCTGGGATGCCGGATGAAGGCCGTTGTGAGACGGATACGCTACCGGTGTCGTGGCTGGTGCGTGGAGAGACGGCCGGCGCCTATGCAATAACCTTCGACACCTTCAGCAACTGGAGTGACGCCGGCGTCGATGAACCGGTCTCCGCCTCCACAGAACTGCGCGTCGTTGACGGCGGGGTGCTCAATACGTCGCTCCGGATCGACGATGAGACGATTCTGACCGGTGGCAGTACGACGGTCCGGGCGTCCGCACGCTGCGATGACGGCGACTGTGGCACGGTCTCGCTCCGACTCCAGAACGCGTCCGGCGATGCGGTGGGACTGGGCACCGATCCCATCAACACGACCGATACCAATCCGGTGGACTGCGGCGAGATGGCGGCGGGGACGGTCTGTGAGGCGACGTGGGAGGTGACGGGGACGATATCTGGCAACCATACGCTCGTCGCCGCCGCGGTCAGCAGCCAGGAAGCTGTCGATGCGGCGACCGCCACCGCTGATATCATGGTCGAGACACCGCAGATCGCGGTCGATCAGGTCGCCATCAGCGGCCACACAGCTGCGCTGAACGTTACAGCCAAGTACGAGGCCACGGTGCCGGCCCGCCTCTCCTGCGACATCAGCGACAGCACGCGATCACGACAGGTGCCGGCCGGTGATGGCGCCGGCACGGTCCGGTTTGGAGGCCCGCCACTCGCACCCGCCACGGAGGCGGGATGTACCCTGACGAACGAGACGTTCAACCTCGCGGCGGTCGGGAACGCGACGCGGCAGGTGGCGGGCCGCATCACGGATGTGACCGCAGGCAGTGGTACCGTCGCGCCCGGAGACGACATCAAGGTGTTCTGCACAGTCGAAAACAAGGGCGATATACCGCTCTATACGGGCGCTGATCGACCGGGCCGCGCTACCGTCACGGCAGCTGTCGTCGGGCCCAACGGAGCACACCGGTCGATCAACAGGACGGCGGACCGGCGACAGATACGGCCTGGGGACGCGGCCGGTATCTCGGCGACGCTGCGCCTTCCCGACTCCGCGACGCCGGGTCGGCGGCC
>CAZAFX010000050.1:0-7654 GCA_964484895.1 uncultured archaeon
CGTTCCCGCCGGACACGTACCAGAAGCTGGCGACGAAGCGCGTGTCGGCCGACGCCCCGTTCGCCGTGCGGACCGTCCAGGTGGACGATACCGACTACCCGGATGAGCTGGAGGAGAACGTCGGCCGCATCATCGACAAGCACAGCGACGCCGGCGTCGATCTGGAGGACCCGGAGGAGCAGTTCCGCGTCTACCTGCACGATGGCGAGGCCCACCTCGCCCGCGTCGTGACGGACATCGACCGGGGCGCGTTCGAGTCCCGGCAGAACCAGTTCCGCCCGTTCTCACAGCCCGTCGCCCTCCACCCGCGGCTGGCGCGGTGCCTCGTCAACCTGTCACGGGTGCCGCGCGACGGCGCCGTGCTGGACCCGTTCTGCGGGACCGGCGGCATCCTCATCGAGGCCGGCCGCATCGGTTGCGATGTCTACGGGGCCGACATGCAGGCGGAGATGGTGGCAGGGACCAAGGAGAACATGCGCGCCTACAACGTGTCCGGCGCCGTCATGCAGAAGCAGTTCGACGAGCTGGTCGCGGGACTGGACCGGACGTTCGACGCCGTCGTCACCGACCTGCCGTACGGCCGCGCCTCCAAGACCGAGGACGACCCGCTCGACGCATTCCTCGACGCCGCCCCCGGGCTCGCCGACAGGGTAGTCTTCATGACCAACCAGGAGCTGGACGAGTACGCACCGGGCCACGAACTCCACGTCCACCGCAGCCTCTCCCGGTACATCTACACCATCGAGTGACGCCGCTACTCGATGCCGTGCGACGCCAGCCGCTCCAGGGTGGCGTCGATGGTCCGGTCAAGCCGGCTGTTATGGAACATCGCCCGCCGCCGGTCCCTGGCGTCGAGGTCCGTGAGGCTGTCCTCCACGAGCTTCTCCCCCTGCGCCCAGTGCTGGAGGTCGCGGCCAATCATCGGCGCTAGGGCCGCTGACCCCGCCGCCGCGGCGTAGGTCTCCGGGACCGCCTCCAGCGCCGGGAGCTCCGGGATGATGTCCTGCCCGTACCGGACCGCGTTCCCGACCGCCCCCAGCGTTGCGGCCCCGAGCTCCAGCGGCAGCAGAGCGCCGCCGCGCGTGGCGAAGACCTCGTGCTGGAGGTTGGTCTCCGCGTTGGCGGTCAGCACGAGGTTCGCCACCGTGTCCGGGTCATCCTCCCCCGCCCTCACCTTCTTGTAGATGGCGTCCGCCCCGGGCTCCCGGGCCAGCGTGCTCATGCCGCGGATGACCGCCCAGTGGATGCCGTAGCTCGGGGAGAGGTCGGCGAGCTCCGCCTCGTAATAGTCGATGGTCTCCTCCACGTGGTCCGCGACCACATCCCGCACCACGGCGTAGTGGCCGAAGTGCCGGGTCTCGTGCCGCGCCGTCCCGGGGATGACCGGGTTCAGGTATACCGTCGGCGGCTCGTCCTCCTCTCCGCCCTGCGCCCGCGGCAGATGCACGGTCCGACGGTATTCCGGTGTCTCCATCGACACGTCGTAGAACGCCTCCAGCTCCTCGACCTCCTCCAGCGCCCGCGCACGCTCCCGGCCGTACAGCACCATACCGCCACTTCGACGACCAGCCTTATAATTATTACTTCAAAGTTACAACTATGCCGTGGCTGTCTGCGGACGTGCTGGTCGAACCCGGATACGCACTCAGCGACTTCGTGGATGGTGTGACAGTGTTCGCTGATAGTACCGAGCGACGGGCGCGGCCGCTGTTCTATGACGACGTGCTCGGGCAGTTCCAGGACCACGACGAGGACGGCGCCCCGATCTACACGCCCGACCAGCTCGGCGGGGTGCTTCGGGAGTACGCCGCAGACCCGGCAGGGGAGACGGTGACTGTCCGGTGCTACGAGCCGGAGGTCAACTTGACGGACTACGACGAGCATGAACTGCCCCCGCACACCGCGTTCACCTACGTCCCGGGCGACGGGAAACTGGAGGTGAGCGCAGCGGATGAGACGCTGCTTGATGCTTCGGACGTCGTCGAGACCTACTTTTCCGGCATCGACGGCCGGTGACGGCGCACGGCATAACAGGTAACGGTTTTATACGTCCTCGTCGCCACGGTGAGTATATGATCGACCTGCACACGCTCGGCACCAGCAGCGCGGTCCCGACGGCGCGGCGGGACCTGTCCGCGCACCTGCTGAACGTGGAGGGGGAGCGGCTGCTGTTCGACTGTGGGGAGGGCGCACAGAAGTCCATCATGAAGCTGCAGGTCGGGCTGATGGATATCGAGCACGTATTCATCACGCACTGGCACGCCGACCATTTCTCCGGGCTGCTCGGACTCATCCAGACGATGTCGATGGAAGGCCGCAGGGATACGCTGCACGTCTACGGCCCGGAGCGGACCGGGGAGTTCACCGACCGCATCCTGAACACGGGCTACTTCGACCGCAGCTACCAGGTGGTAGCTGAGGAGCTGGAGCCGGGCGAGGCCGTCGAGGGTGACGGATACGTGGTGCGGCCGTTCGAGACGCGGCACGGCGTCCCCTCGTACGGCTACGTCTTCGACGAGGACGACGAGACCAAGGTCTCGAAGGCGAAGATGGAGGAGCACGGGCTGGAGAGCGGACCGCAGATCGGGAAGATCAAGCGCGGCGAGCACGTGGAAATAGACGGCGAGACGTACGGGCCGGCCGATCTCTGTGAAACGGTGCCTGGCCGGACCATCGTCTACACCGGGGACACCGCTGCCCACAGCAACACGGTGGAAGCGGCAGCGGACGCAGACGTCCTCATCCACGAGGCCACCGTCACCCACGAGCACCTCGACGGCATGGAGGACCGGCACAGCTCGGCGAAACAGGCAGCGGAGATCGCCCGCCGCGCCAACGTCAACCGGCTCATCCTCACCCACTTCTCCCGCCGGTTCGACAAGGACCCGCAGCCCCTGCTTGAGGAGGCGCAGGCGGTGTTCCCTGACACGGAGCTGGCCGACGACGGGAAACACTTCGGTATCAAGCCGCACCGTCCCCGCAGCGAGCAGGGCGAGGACGACACGGAACCGGTATAAAGCTCGGCCACTGTCCAGGGGCGCATGGATGCCCTCACCGCCGTGGAGACGGAGGAAGAGTTCGCGCGGTACGGCATCGACCCGGACCGGGGCTTCCTCCCGGCGACGGATCCGCTCGAACGGTTCGACTACGACCGGTTCGACGCGGACGCGGCGGACTACCTGCAGGAGCTGGACCGGCTCGCCGGCACCATCCCGGACCTGATCGCGGACGGCGCGCTGCGGTACCAGCTGAACAGCCTCGGTGCGCCGCCGGACGACCTGACCACGGGCATGACGGAGCAGGAGCTGTTCCGCACCTACCAGGCGTCATCGTTCCTCGCGTCCGCCTACGTCCACCGAACCGGGGACGCGGCGGACGTGGACCGCATCCCGGCGGGCGTGGCGGTGCCGCTGTACGACGCCGCGACCGCGCTCGATGTGCCGCCCATCATGTCGTACGACGCGTACAGCCTGCATAACTGGACGCGGCGCGACCCGGACGGCCCCATCGATGTCGACAACCTCGACACGATGCTGAACTTCGTGGACCTGCAGGACGGACGGAACGACGAGTCCTGGTTCATGCTCATCCACGTCGAGATCGAGCAGGAGGCCGCCGACGCGCTGACCGCGGTGCCCGACGCCGCCCGGGCGGTCGAGCGGGACGACACCGATGCCCTGTACGACGCGTTGCGGCGGATCGACGGAAGCCTAGACGCGGTGGCGGGGACGATGGACCGGATGGCGGAGGAGAACAGCCCCGCCAACTACGGCGACGTGCAGGATGCCGAGACGGAGGGGTACCGGCCGTACATCGAGGGGTTCGACGGGGTGCGGTACGAGGGCGTGGACGCGCTCGACGGGCCGCAGTCGTTCCGGGGCGAGACCGGTGCGCAGTCATCCATCTTCCCGACGCTGGACCGGGCGTTCGGCGTACCGCACGCCACCTCGGCGCTGACCGACCACGTGGACGAGATGGTGGACTACATGCCGCGGCGGCACCGGGACTGGCTGGACGCCGTGGACGCGGGGCCGGACATCACGGACTACGTCCGGGAGGCCGGGGACCGGGAGCTGGCAGCAGTGCACGACGACGCGATGACCAGAATCATCGGCTTCCGCATCCTCCACCGGCTGTTCGCGTACGAGTACATCGAGGAGCCGACCGGCAAGCAGGAGGGGACCGGCGGCACATTCTACCCCGACTTCCTCGAGGACTTCATCGACGAGTGCGAGCAGCAGCTCGTGCTGGATGACAGCCGGGAGCCGCACTGGAGCGGCTACCTGCAGGAGACGTTCGACGGTATGCCCCGGGCGATGCAGCAGCTCCGCGGCTAAGGCCGCTTCAGCGCGTCAAGATAGGTGTCCACGTGGTCGTCGATGCCGTGCGCCGCGAGGAACTCCTCCCGTGCGTCGTACGGGATGGGCGTGATGTGGCCCCACGACGACGCCTGCAGCTCGCCGACATCGATGACGACCGGTGCTCCCGCCTCGGTGTCGAGCGCGATGTCGCTGGGCGCACCGCTGTACCAGTAGTCGTTGGCGTTGGCGCAGGCCACGTCCCCCTCCGCGATCAGGTCCGCGAGCGTGGCCGCGGTCTCCCGGAACGTGCCGTGCCAGTCCGCCTGCTGGTCCGGCGTCATGGCGTCGTACCGCAGCAGGCTGTCGTTGAAGTCGCTGACGGCGACCGGCATCGGCTCCCCATCAACGGCGGTAAGGGCGATGTCGTAGTCGTTGACCGGTGTCACACTGGCGTCCGCGATCACGTCCCGGTTGTGCTGCCACGTCATCACCTGCTCCAGCCGGCCCTGGAGGGTGGGCTCGGACGCGGGGAGCTGGACGATCACGTCGCGGTCAGCGTCAACGTAGCTGGCCTTGGCGCTCCAGTGGTCGAACACCGGGCGCACCCGCCGGCCGATGCCGGGCAGGTCATGGTAGTTGACGGCATCGACCCACTCCGGGGTCTCACCTGTCTCGTGCTCGTGGGCCGCGGCCGCCCGCCGCACCGTGTCGACGATGCGGGACGCGTACCGGCCGGCCGCTGGCTCCCCGGTCTCAAGACCGTCACGGACATCCGCACGGGAGAGGCTGCCGGCCAGCTCAACGTCGTAGGCGTCGACGGCGTCCATCGCCGCCGTCCTGTCGTCGGCGTCGAGCGCCGCGGCCACATCAGCAAGGTCCGGGCCAGGAAGCGGGTACTGTGGGTCCATATAGCAGCGTCGTGGACTCCGAATACAATAAGTGTTCGCGGCTGCAGCCGGTCCGACTATACGGACGTTGAACATGCGTGTTCAGCCGATGTAGCCGCCCTCGAACTGCTGGTTCTGCATCGGCATCATCGCCGTCTGCTGTTCCGGCGCGTCCTCGAACGCGTCCTGGAACCGGTCCCAGACCGCCTCCGCCTCCTCGTCGTCCAGCACCGCGGCGACGACCTGGCGCGGTGTCGGCACGTCGAACCGGGGATCCGGGTGGTAGTCGAGCAGGACGACGTCGCCCTCTGTGACGGTGTTCGGGTCCAGGTCATCCGCGACGCCGAGCACGAACAGGTTCCGGTCCCACGTCTCCACGAGGAACGCGGTCCGGGACGCCTCGATCTTCCACTCCACCTTCGCAGGATGGTACATACAGGTGGTCGGCACGCCCAAGCTTCAAAAGCATGTCCGCACCGCATCGGCAGGTTTAAACCGGACGGTGCCCCGTATCCGTGTATGGCAGCACTCGAGACGGCGACGTTCGCGGGCGGCTGCTTCTGGTGCATCGAGGCCGTCTTCACCGAGGTGGCGGGCGTCGAGGAGGCGGTACCGGGCTACGCGGGCGGGGACGTCCCCGACCCGACCTACGAGCAGGTGTGCGCCGGCGACACCGGCCACGCGGAGGCGGTGCAGGTCACGTACGACCCGGAACGGGTGTCGTACGACGACCTCCTCGCCGTGTTCTTCACCGTCCACGACCCGACCACGGCGGACCGGCAGGGGCCGGACGTCGGCAGCCAGTACCGGTCCGCCGTATTCTACCACGACGAGACGCAGCGCACGGCGGTGGAGGCGTTCATCGAGGAACTGGAGGACGAACTCGATGACCCGGTGGTGACCGAGGTGGCGCCGCTGGACCGGTTCTACGAGGCCGAGGAGGAGCACCACGACTACTTCGAGAAGCACCCCGAACGGGCGTACTGCCGTATGCACGTCGCGCCCAAGGTGGAGACGCTGCGGGACCGGTTCGCCGAGCTGGTCGGTGACTAAGGGGTCGGCGGCAGCCGCCGCTTGTGCCGGCTCCGCCGATGCAGCTGCACGACCCGGTCCACCACGTCCGGCGACACGTCCAGCAGATCCGCGGCGTGGTCGCGCGGCACCGGACCGTCGACATGGAGCGCAAGGACGGCGTCGAGCGTCGGGTAGTCGATGCCGAGTTCGTCCTCGTCCGTCTGCCCCTGCCACATGCCTGCTGTCGGCGGCTTGTCCACGATGCGGTCCGGGATACCGAGGTGGCGCGCGAGCTGGCGGACCTGGGTCTTGTACAGGTTGCCCAGGGGGTGGCAGTCGACGGCGCCGTCGCCGTACTTGGTGAAGTAGCCGACCAGCGCCTCCGACCGGTTACCGGTCCCCAGCACTAGCCGGTCCTCGTGGTTCGCCACGAAGTACGCGAGGACGGCGCGGCTCCGGACGCGGACGTTCCCAATCGCCACCCGGTCGTCCGCGCCAGCCGGGTACACGTCCGTCACCGCGTCCACCACCGGGGAGACATCCAGCACGTCGTACGGGATGCCGAGGGTCTCCGCCACCTGCTCCGCGTCCGACATATTCTCGTTGCTGTTGGCCTCCGATGGCATCACGAGGCCGTGGACCGCGTCAGCACCCAGCGCCTTCAAGGCGAGGTGCGCGGTAGTCGTGGAGTCGATGCCGCCGGACAGGCCGAGCACCGTTCCATCCGTCCCGGCCGCGTCGACCTGTCCCTGGATGAACGCTGTGATTGTATCGACCTGTTCCTCCAGCAGGTCGTCGGGGAGGCGGAGGATCTCGTCGGCGGTGAGCGGCATGGACCGCGGTGGGGAGGCGCGGTTTAAGCCGTTTCCCCCGCCTCATCCTGCGGGTCGTACGTGCGCTTCCCGGCCTCCTGCGGCTCGACCGCGACCGCCGCGCCGGGGAACGCCTGATCTCGCCACGCGCCGCCGGTGTATGCATCGAGGAAGACGGCAAGCGCGGCAATCTCAGAGTGGGGCTGGTGGCCGACAGCGTTGTGGTCGACCATGCCGTAGACATCCGACGGGACCTTGCCGGCACCGACGACCACCAGCAGGTCACCTGCAGCGCGGCGGACGGCGTCGACGCGCTCCTGGTACGGCAGACCGTACATGGTCAGGTGGACGGTCGTGCCATCGAACTCCTCGATGATCGGCCGCCAGTCCTCGCGGTAGTCGACCGTAAACGTGCCACCCCACCGCTCCACCACGTCGGTCACCGAGTCCATCATCGTGTCGTCCCGCTCGCCGCTGAAGACGACACGGTCCGCGCCGAACTGCCGCGCCGTCAGGCCGATGTGGCTGGAGATGCGGTCGTCACGGCCGCGGCGGTGGCCGAGCCGGAGGACGGTGACCATGCCGCGCGCTGCGGTTCGAAGGTTTAAAAACTGGGCGTGGCCATGCAGGGGGTATGGCG
>CAZAFX010000051.1:0-7584 GCA_964484895.1 uncultured archaeon
GGAAGCTGTAGACGGTGGGGAAGACCTGCCGGAGGGTCTTGGTGACGGCGTGGTAGAACCGGGAGGAGGGGCCGTCCGTGGCGGAGATGACGTTCATGTGGAGGGCGCCGTCGGCGGTGAGGTGCTGCCTGGCGAGCCGGAAGAACTCGACGGTGGTGAGGTGGAACGGGACGCGGTCGCGGCGGTAGGCGTCCAGCACGATGACGTCGTAGGTGTGGTCGGTCTCCCGGAGGAACCGGCGGCCGTCCATGACGTGGATGTTGAGCCGGTCAGATTCCGACACGTTGAAGTACTGTTCCGCGGCGTCGACCACGGCCGGGTCGAGCTCCACCGCGTCCACGGTCGCGTTGTACCGGCGGACGAAGTCCTTCGGCCCGGTGAACCCGCCGCCACCGATGAAGAGGACGCGGTCCACGTCGTCCTGCAGCACGGCCGGGATGTGGAACGCGGGCGTGTAGCCGAACACGTGCCGGTCCGGGTCGGACACGTCCATCGCGCTCTGCGGCTGCCCGTTCAGGTACATCGTCCGGACGGCACCGTCCTGCGCCACCCGCAGCGTCTGGTACGGGGTCTCCGTCCGGTGCAGCGTCTCCCCGCCCAGCTGGGCTGTCGACAGCCCCGCGGCAGCCACCACCACGACACCGATCAGGAGCACCGGGAGCACGGTGCGGCGGCCGACACCGGCCGCCCCCGCGAGCAGGATGCCGGCGAACAGCGCCACGATCCATGCCTCCGGCAGCAGCGGGATGAGGACGAACGTGGCGCCGAACGCGCCGGCGATGCTGCCCACCGTCCCCACGGCGAACACCCGGCCCGACGCCCGCCCGGTCGTGCCGGCCGGCGACAGTTCGGCGGCGTACGGGGACAGCAGCCCGAGGAAGAACACGGGGGGCCCGAACAGCAGCACGGCAGGGAACAGCACAGCGTACCGGGCCGGGACCGGGAGCGCGACGAAGGCGGTGAGAACGGGGTCGGCCACGAGCAGCACGAGACTGTACACCGCGGCTCCCATGAGGATGTACCGCATCTCGGTGCCGGACGCGTGCCGTGCCGCCCGGCGGCCGCCGACGTAGTAGCCCAGGCTGAGGGCGGCGAGGAAGACGCCGATGACGCTGCCCCATGTGTACACCGAGCTGCCGTACGCCGGTGCCAGCATCCGGCCCGCGAGGATCTCAAGGCCCATGCTGGCCGTGCCCGCCGCAAGCACTGCCGCCTCGACGCCGTCGATCCGCGGCATGTCTCCGTCCCCGCGCCGGAGCTTCAAATAGGCTGGCGACGGTCACCCGGTCAAGGCCATCAGTGCCTCGTGCAGCGTGTCGATGGGGGCGTCCGTCCGCACGCCGCGGCCGAGGAAGTGTGTGCGGGTCGCCCGGTAGCCCTGCTCCTGGATGGCCGCGACGAGGGCGTCCTGCGCTGGTGCAGGCGTCCCGGCGGCAGCGGCCAGTGCGTGCGTGTCGTAGAACGGCGTGGTGATCTCGCACTCGTCCCGCACCGTGGCAGCAAGCGTCTGGGCGTCGGCGTGGCCGCGCGCGTTAAGTTCGTCCGCGACGGTCGCGGCGAACCGGCGGTCTGCGAGCGGCCCGGTCCAGAGCGGGCCGGCGCGCTGCACCCGGCCGTCACAGTGCGGGCAGGACGCTGCTGCGTCGATGTCCCGGTATCCGCGCCAGTCGCAGTCACGGCACCAGTCGAGCATCCCGATGTCGTCCATGCGCCGGTTGCACTGCTGCTTGGACTCGTGGACGCGGCCGTAGACACGGCTGTAGTGCCGTTCGTGGTGGCAGAGCAGCGGCTCGAACGCGTGGTCGTACCGGCTGCACGCCTGGAACACCTCCTTGATGAGGATGCGGATCCCGGTCTCGTGGCCGAACGCGTTCTTCATCGACGACGCCGCGTACCGGCGCCGGCACACCTCCGGATAGCTTCCGTAGAGCGGTCCGAGGTCGGTCGCGGTCGCGCCGATGCCGCCGCCGTGCTGGACGGCGCGGGCGGCCGCGTCAAGGTACGGTGCCGGCGAGCCGAACGGGTCGATGTCGACCACGTCGACGCCCCGGTACCGGCCCGTCAGGAGGTGCGCGGCGTCTCCCTCCGTCACCTCGGTGCGGTCGCCGGTGTCGTTGGCGGCGACGTTGGCCCGTATCTGGGCCACGGCGTCCGCGTCGATGTCGTTGAGGATGACGCGACCGACGCCCGCGACCTCCTGCAGGTACCGCAGGCCGCGGATGCCGGACGCGGCGAGCGCGTCGACCACGGTCGCGTCCGCGTCCTCGTCGAGGTGGGCGGCGAGGCACGCCGTGGACACGTCCCGGTTGGTGACCATCGCCGTGTTGTAGAACACGTCGTCGTCCGTGGTCGGCTCCGGTTCCGGCTCGAGGTCGAGCGTGATGCCGCGCTCCGTCGCCATGGACGACGAGGCGGGACGGAGGCTTTTAAGACACAGTCAGTTCTGGTCCGGGGCGAAGTCCCGGTCGGCCGGTTCCGCGGGGACGTCGTCCGGGTCCGGGGCGTCGACATCCATCTCCGCCTCTTCGCGGGCCTGGATGTCCTCGCCGACCTCCTTGACGAAGGCGCGGGTGCGCTCCCGGGCGTCCTGCAGGGTGTCGTCGTCGATGTCGTCCACCTGCTTGTCGCGGACCTTCTCGATGATGCCGTCCCACAGCTCGAACAGTTCCATGTGGTCGTCGCCCACGTCCAGCGTGTCCGCGACGACCCCGGGGAGGTCTTCTTTCTCCTCCGGTGGCTCCACGCCCCGCGACTTGAGCGCGGCGACGTTCGCCTTGAGGAAGTTCTTGTACTCGTCGATGATGCCCTTGACCTGCTGCTGGCCGCCCATCTCGCTGACCAGCTCGTGCATCCGGCGGATGAAGTCGTCGGTCTTCTCCAGCATCGCCTCGACCTGGTCGCCGGTCACCTCCTCCGGGTGTTTCTCCCCGGTGTCGGCGAACTCCGCGATCTCCTGTGCGATCTCGGCGTACTCCTCCTCGAGCATGTCCTCCTCGACGAACACCTGCCGGAGCGCGTCACCGACCTCCTCCTTGCCCGGTGGCGTCTTCCCGGCCAGCATGATGGGGGCCTGCCCGGCGTTCGCCATCGCCTGCTCCAGCTTGTGCGGGATGCTGCTCCGCATGTTCTTCTCCGCCTTCTTGTAGCCGGCGCCCGCGACCTTCAGCCGCTTCTGCACCGCCTCGCGCGAACTCTTGATCTTGCCCCGTTCCAGCATCCGCTTCGCCGGCATGAAGATGCCGACATCATACACCGGCTCGCCCTGCCGCAGCACGTTCACGACCAGGGGCTCGCCCTTCCGGATGCTGTCCCAGAAGTCGGTGAGGAACGAGAAGTACTGGATGGTGATGCGGTCGTCCGTCTCCTTCGCCAGGTCCGTCACCTTCTTCCGGATCTTGTCCTTTGCCTCCTGCGGCACGTCCTGCTCCAGCTTCGTATCGTCCAGCACCACGAACGTATCGATATCCGACTCGTGCGTGTGGTCGCCCCGCGACACGCTGCCGTAGACCGCCACGCACTTCACCTTCTCGCCCAGTTTCTCCTGCAGCTTGTCGGAGAACTCCTCGACCACCTCGAACCGGCGCTCCGCCGACTTCTTCTGCGCGTCCTGCAGCTTGTCCTTCCCCATGGAGACCACGCCCCACGGTTCCTGTCAGATTTTTAAATAACTGCGCGTCCGGCAGCCGCGTCCGGGCTACCGGTACTCCTCTTCCTGCCATTCCTCCGGTCGTGTGCCGCTCTCGGTGGCGGCACGGCCCAGCCAGGTGTGACCGCCGCTCGGTGCCTCGAGCAGGTCGTCGAGCGGGTCGAGTGCGTGCTCGAAGATCTCCTGCCACTCGTGCTGGACCTCCGTATCCGTGACGCCGAAGAACTTCTGGATCACGTACTCGCGGAGGTTCTCGGGCTCGTCCTTGTTGATGATCCGGGTGGCCTCCTCCCCTTCCAGCACATCCGGCTCGATGTCGTGCTCCACCATCTTGAGAATGAGCCGGAGCATGAACAGCGTCTCCGCCTTCTCCGCACCAATCTCGTACATGACCACGGTCGGCAGGACGGGGTCGGTCGCCATACCGCTGTCGATGAGCTCGTACAGGTACCGGTAGACCAGCGTGTCGCCTCGCCGGACCGGGCCGTGGTGGTGGCCGCCCTCCCCGATGTACGGATGGGTCACGTGGTTGATCATGATGAGCTGCCCGTCGCCCTCGTCCAGCCCCTTGTACCCCTCGGCCTGCGCCTCCTCGCCGGGATCGATCACCCACATCGGGTCCACCTTCTGCGTGGCGATGTGCTCCATGTCGATGGTCACCCGCGTCCGGGGGATGGGTTCGGTGACCTCCTCTCCCTCCCCGGTCACATGCTCGATGGGCGTGCTGTTGATGGCCTTGACCACCTCGACGAAGTCCTTCGGCTTCCAGATACGTGCGTTCTCCACGTCACCCGCCATGTGCGCCTCGAAGCTCCAGTAGATATCCGCCTCCTTGATCAGCTCCATCACCGTCCGCTCGTAGCCGGGCGGCGTCTGCGTGAAGTGCCCCCAGACGTACGCCCCGGTCGCCGCCGCGATGACGTCCTCCTCCCCCCGCGGCGACGTCATCGCCGGGTCGTCGCCCTCGTACAGCCACTCCACCAGCTCCTCGTGGCCTGAAACCGGCTTTTCGGTGATACCCTCCCAGATCTGCCGTACCTGCTCCTGCTCCGCGAACGGCATCCACAGCGGAATCAGGTACCGGAAGATGCTGGACTCCTTGTTGAACTCGTCCTGGTACAGCCGCCGTGACCGTGCCATGTTCCGCATCGCCTCCGCTGCCTCCTCTTGGTCCTCAAGCAGGAAGTCCACGACCGCGTTGTAGGCTACCCCGCCCAGATCACTGTCCGGGTCCTCGTTGAGAATCGCCCGCTGGGCGCGCTCCCGCATGTCGTCCCAGTCCCGGGTCGATAGGTCGAGCCTGTTGGTCTGCGGCACGGAAAGGTCAAGTTCGTCGAGCGCCCCCCTCACCACACCTTTGTCGAGTTGTTGTTCCGGGCTCTCCTCAGGAATCCGCTCAAAGTCAGCATGCGGAGACAGTGTGGCGACCTGCTGGGCGAGCGACTGCCCGTTTACGTGGTTCTTCAGGCTCTCCGTATCCGATGGCAGGTCGCGCAGCCGCTCGAATGGGATGCTGAACGCCTGCTGCAATAGCTGGGCGGCCCGGCTATCCGCGTTGCGGACGGTCGCAATGAACTCCAGCAGGTCGTCGCTGATATACCCTTCCTGTTCAAGGAGGTCGATGAGGTTCTCCTGGATATAGTCCTGGGCGTCCTGCACCTGGTCGATGTTGCCGAGAATCTGGGCGAACTCCTGGACGTCGTCGCCGGCGCCCTGCTCGTTCCAGATGAAATGCTTGAAGATGCCGGCCCGTGCCTCCGGGTTCGCGAAGATCTTGGACTCCCGGATCTCGATACCGAACGGGTCGACGGAGACGTCGGTCGCCAGCCGCTCCTCCTCCGGCGGCATCTCCTGGACGGCCATGTGCGCGTTGACCGCGTACATCCGCGGGTAGCCGTCGTCCGCCATGTGCTCGTCCCGCGCCGCCAGCGCGTCCTTGAACCGGCGGATGCTCTTCAGCAGCTTGACCGTGTACTCGTGGCCGCGGTCGTAGCCGTTCCCCCGGCCGACGCGGTACGCCATGCCGTACGCCAGGTTGGTGGAGGAGTGGATGTTGTAGTGAAGGTCGAGCTGGGACGCGAGGTTGACCAGCATGTCCTGGTCCATGATGAGCTGGGCCGGGTTCTCGATGAGGATCTCCACGAAGTTCGCGCCCTGCTGCGACGCCCAGCCGGCGCGCCGCCCGATCTGCTTCGGGATCTCCTCGGTCACCGCCTTCCCGGAGGAGACGGCGACGATGTAGTTGAGGTCGCGCTCGATGGCCTCGTCCTCCTCGTCGCTTCCCCCCATCACGTCCACGAACTTCCGCTTCAGCCCGCGCACTTTCTCGGAGATGACCATGGGCTCGGGCCAGCTGACCATGCTATCACTTCATCACGTACAGGTCGTTCCCGTACTTGTAGTCAAGGTAGAACCCGGTCGGGTAGTGCGGCCCCATCAGGTTCCGGCGCAGGTCGGTCGGTTCCGGGTGGTAGAAGTCGTCGGTGAACCCGAAGAACCCGCGGAGCTTCTCCCCCCACCGGTCCGTCAGCGACCGCTTCCGCGCCAGCCATACATCCTTCTCCACGTCCTCGACCGCGTCCATCGAATCCGCCTCCGCCAGCTTCTCCTCCTCGCTGCTGGACAGGTCCCACGTCGCCCGCAGCTCCTGCTTCCGGTCGTCCACCGTCTCCCCGACCGATGCCTCACCCACGTACTGCTGGATATACTCCTGCACCTCCTCCGTCTTTGCCTCGATCTGCGCCGCGAACACCTCCTCGTACACGTGCTTGCAGCACAGGAACTCCTCCCACGCCATGTTGAACACGACCAGCCCCTGCATCGTCGCCTGCGGGTTCTCCAGCCCACCGGTCCCGAAATGCAGCGGGTTCAACAGCACGACATCGTACCACTTGTCCTCCTTGTCCACAGGGCTCTGGTCCTTCGCCGCGATCAGCTTCATCACCCGGTACGTGTTCGCGTAGCCTGCCGGCAGGTACCGGGACAGCGCATGCCCCGTCCCCAGCTGCTCCGGGAAATCCTCCGTGATCTGCTTGATATCCTGGACGTACGGCTGCAGCCACGTCTCCGTCTCCTCGATCGACTTCTCCACCGAGTTCAGCCGCCGCTCCACGTCCGCCAGCTTCGACTGCACCGCGGACCGGAACTGGTCCTTCCACTGCTCGAACAGCTTCCACTTCTTCCGCAGCACCGCCTTCTCGTTCTGCGGCAGGTCCGCCAGGGCACCGTCCTCCAGGTCGTCCAGCCCCGTCATCTGGTAGAAGTCCGCCGTGATGCTCGGGAAGATGTTGTTCGCCTGCATCTGCAGGATGCTGGACCGGCCCGTATGCTGGTCCACCAGGTCCACGAAGTCCGCCTTCAGCTCGTCCTGCGTATCGTTCGGATCCTCGTCCGCCTCCTCCAGGTGCTGCTGCCGCGCCTCCAGCTTCCGCTTGTCATGCTCCAGCAGCTGCTTCTGCTCGTACAGGTCCGAGAGGTTCCCCAGCGTCCGGTTGATCTGCTGCTCCGCCTGCTGCCGCCGCTGCGTCAGCTCCTGGTGCACCTGGCTCTGCGGCGTCGCCCGCACCCAGTCACCGACCTTGATGACCGGGTTGAACTTGTAGTGCGTCGCGATCCGGTCCGCCATGTCCAGGTACGCATCCATATCCTGCCCCTGCCCGATGCCCGAGATGGACACCTCCCGCTTCCGGATCTTCTCGTGCACCGGCTCCTTGTCATCGTCCACCCGCCCCCGCACGTACGGCTCACCGTGCGGCGTACAGTCCCGCAGCAGATCCTCCGCAGCCTCCGCCCCCGCCAGCTTCACATACCACTTGAAATCGATGATATCCTCAATCACCCAGTCACCGCTCCCGCTGTACACCTTCGACCCGACCCGCTCCTCCAGCGACTCCGGCCCCGACACACCATCCAGCCCACCGATATCCGACTCCGCCACC
>CAZAFX010000052.1:0-7546 GCA_964484895.1 uncultured archaeon
GGCGGCTCTCCCGCGCTGACACAGCCGTCACTGCCGAGGGCCCTGCCTGCACCGCGATCATCCCGGCGTACGAGGAGGTGGAGACGCTCCCACATGCCGTCCGGTCACTTCTCTCCACATCCTACAGCCCACTGTCAGTCGTCATCGCCTGCCAGCAGGATGACCCGGAGACAGAGGCGGTGGCACGGGAACTGGCGCAGGAGCACGAGCGGGTGCGGCTGGTGGTCAACGAGGACGGCCCGCAGTCGAAGCCAGGGAACGTCAACTACGCCGTGCGCCAGACCGATACCCCGATCATCGGTGTCTTCGACGCCGACACGGTGGTCGAGGATGGGTGCATCGGTGCGGCAGTGCACGCGCTGCAGCAGGGAGCTGACGTGGCGCAGGCACGCCACGTAAAGGAGCCGTCGGGAATCGTGGGATCGCTCGCCTATTACGAATCCGTCGTGCTGAGCAGCGTGATGGAGCAGCTGTTGCTCCTGTTCCACAGCTTCCGCCTCGCTCTGAGTAACGGGACGGTGATGACCCGCGCTGCCTTCGAGGCGGTCGATGGCTACGAAGACCTGCTGGCGGATGATGTCGCGTTCGCGTTCGCGTGCTACCGGGCGGGACTGACGGTCCAGCCCGTGCTGAACCATGCGGTTGTCAAGGAGCCGGCTCACACCCTACAGGACTGGTGGGGGCAGCGAAAGCGGTGGATAAACGGATACGTCCAGATCTTCCACCGGTCGCTCCACCAGTTGCCTTCCGCCCACGGGCGGCGGGATATCACCTCACTGCTGCTTTCCGGCGGGTCCGTGTTCGGCGGGATTTTCCTCCTGCTCCTCCTCTCGAAGCTCCTGCTTCTCGCTGTCGCCGGTGCGGAGCTGTTCTTCGCCGTACCGCTGCTGGCGCTCGTCGGCGTCGCGACCGTGTTCCATATCTGGGATTTCCGTGCGGGCAGGGTGCCGCCGCCGCACGTGGCAGTGCTACTGGTGCCGCTGGCGTTGCCTCTGTTCGGGGCGGTCACGGTGAAGGCGCTGCTGTCGTACGTAATGACCGGGGCGGGTAGCTGGTACCAGACGCAGCGGGCCGGACCGGGCTAGCGGACGGACTCGTAGATGCGGCGGAGGTCCGCGCCGACCCCGTCGAGCGTGTGGTCGGCCGCCATCTCCCGGGCGTTCCGCCCCAGTTCCTCCCGGAGGCCAGGGTCATCGCGGAGCCGACTGATCCCGTTCGCGAACCCGCCGACCGAGACCGCCTTCAGGCACTGCGTCCCGTCCTCCAGCCATCCATCGTACGTGTCGATATCCCGGACCACGATCGGCAGCCCGCAGTATGCCGCCTCCAGCAGCGCGATGCCCTGGTTCTCCTCGTGGCTGGGGAAGAAGAACACGTCACCCAGCCGGAACGCCTCGCGGATATCCTCGATGTAGCCGGGGAAGGAGACGTTCTCCGGCGCCCCCGCGATCTTCCGGCTGGTCCGGTGTGCGGTCAGGAACCGGTTCGTCTGAGGTCCGAACCAGGTGAACCGGGTGTCATCGAGACGGTCCCCGGTGGCGATGAAGTCGGAGAGGCCCTTCCGCTCGAACACCATGCCAAGGTTGACCACGGTGAACCGGTCCGGGTCGTCGACCGCGGTGACCGGGACATCCTGCCAGCCGTCGAGCCGGCCGCCGTCCACGCCGTTGCTGACGACATGGATATCCGTATCGATATCGCGCTCGTTGAGCACGTCGCGGGTGTGCGCGGACGGGGCGATGACCGCGTCGGCTTGGTCGTAGACGCGCTGGGTGTACCGGTCCACGACCGGTGCGAGCAGGTTGGAGAACCGGAAGCTCCGCCGGAAGTCCGGACCAGTCACATGGCCGTGCACCACGACGGGTGTGCCGTCGCGGCGGGCGCGCCGAAGATGGTAGTACGACCGCGGCCCCGGGATATTGATATGGAGGACATCGTGGCTGTCATCGGGGTCATCCGTGACCGTGATGTCCTCGGCGTCGAGCGCCTTCCGCTGCTGGCGGATGGAGGACACGATACCCCCCTTCAGCCACCGTTCCAGCTCGGTGAAGACGCAGACCTGCATACACCCTCCGTTGCGGGTGAACTGTTAAATGGTGTGACCCTACAGGACGAGGAAGATCAGGGTAAGGTAGTAGAACACAAGGGAGACCGGGACAAGGCGGGCCATAACGTTGAGCGTGGTGATGAGGCCCTCGTAGGTGCGGCCGAGGACGGGGACGCCATCGACCGTGCGCTCCCCGATACCGGCCGCTGCCGGCGCCAGGTCCTGCTCCGCCGCGTCCGCTGCTGCCTCCAGGGTGTCCGCGTCGTACTGCCGTGGGCGCGCGAGCTCGAGGAGGCGCTCGTGCGAGTCCGTGGTGTACACCAGCGTCTCGTCGAAGTCGAGCCGGTCCTCCATGTCCAGGAGGACCTGCGGCGCGTCGTTCCCATCGATACCGAGGAGACAGGTGCGTTGCCCGTCGACCTCCTCCACCAGGCAGGCGTACTCGTCCGAGTGGGTGAACCCGGCGTGGTAGCGGTGGACGTCAGCGTCCTCCAGCATGGCGACCATCCGGTCGACCGCCGCCTGCAGCGTGTCTGCACGGCTGTCAAGCCGCTGGAGGCGGTTGGCGTCCGACCCAATCGGCTGGTTGTGCAGGTCGATGAGGCAGAGGTTGGGGTGGTCCTGCTTCAGCTCGAACGCGAGGGCGGGCTCGTAGTCGTCGATTCCCCGGTTCTGGAGGTAGACCACTGGCGTGTCACCGTACCGCCGCCCCCAGAGCTGGAACCCCTCATGTTCCAGACTGAGGAGGCGGGTGGCCTCGGTCGCCGTGTCAACGTCCGGCGGAGCGCGGAACCGGTCGATATCGGCCGGGTCCGCAAGGTCGAGCGAGTGGTAGCATGGGATATGCAGAAAGAACGTGTCCGCATCAGCATCGATGAGTTCGGCCGTCAGCCGGCCGCCGCCGAACCCCTCGACCGGGCCGGGGTGCAGCCACGGGACGGTGAACGTCAGACTGTCGCCGTTGTCAACGCGCAGCGCCTGGTGCGGGACGGCGGTCTCCACGCCGCCGTCGAGCGCGTACTCCTCATCGAAGACCAGCGTGGAGATGAAGTCGAGGGCGCTGAGCCCGGTGACGTTCGCCCGGATGAGGAACTCAAACATGAGGATAGCCAGCACCAGGAGTCCGGCACTGAGGAGGAACAGCACACTGTTCTGCAGGTAGGCGCTGGAGGGGATACCGATCAGCCGGCCGATGAAGAAGTGGAACCAGCCGAGGAGCCAGACCGGATAGATGAGCGGATACGCCAGGTTGAGCGAGAATCGCTTCCGGCCCCGCGCCACGACGACCATGAGCAGGTTGATGAGGTAGACGGTGGCCAGCCCCAGCCACATCACCTGCCACGCCTCGCCGCTGGAGTCCGCGAACGGGATCATCAGGGAGAACAGGAAGACGGTCGCCTGGTCCAGCAACGAGGTGATATACGTCATGTTGCGCGTGATTCCCGCGATCTGGCTGACCGTCTCGGCCGCGATGAACGACGGCAGGATATAGAAGAACAGCGCCGCCACGGCAGCACCGGCGAGGCTGGAGGACAGGCCGAACGACCGGAACAGGACGAACGCCGACACCGTCCCGAACACAGCACCGACGACGACGATAGCCGCCATCAGATACTTCAGGCCCGGTGGCCGGAACAGGAGACGCTTGTAGATGTCGACGTTATCGCTCATCTGTCTCTCCTCGGGATATCCTCCTGCTACCGACGCACCCGGAACCCTGACATGTCCTCCGGTTCCTCCTCATCGACCGTCACGTCGGTGACCGACGCCCGCGGCGGACCCTCGTGGCAGAAGTCGAGCATGGCGTCGACCGCGTCCTCACCGCCCTCGAACACCGCCTCAACGCGGCGGTCGTCCAGGTTCCGCACCCAGCCCGCCTCACCGTGCGCCTCCGCCCGGGCCTGTGTCGTGGCCCGGAACGACACGCCCTGCACCGTCCCCGAGATGTATACGCGGACCCGTCGCACCATACCACCCGGTCATGCCTTGACTTCAAAAGGATGGGGGATACCGGGCCTTGATGACTTATTCGCTAAATTCGATTGCTTCTTAACAACGGTTGGCCTCGGGCCTGCAACAGATTAGAGCGATGCAGCCAGCGCGGCCTTAAACCGTGCGACCCCCGCAACTTAAAAAATTCCATAACGTAACTACTGAATGATAATGATGCGTATGAGTTTCGCGGAGTATGAATCCAGAATCCGGTCAAATCCTGCGGTACTGCGAAGCAGTTGGGAGTTTGCCTTTGAATTTGCAGAGATATTTCAGGAGAACCTTGAAGACTACGATCTTGATGACGACGTCCATACCTATCTGGACGCGACGGGAGACCAGCTGCAGGAGGGCTTGGTCGGCCAGCAGGAGCTATTTCCAGTACAGAATCGGTCCCTTCAACGACGCGCTCGAGACCAGTACTTGGCAGCATTCGCAGACTACCTAGATACTAAAGAACGCTACACCTTCGAGTGGATTGATATCGTTGAAACTGAGGACGAAGTGCGGCCGGCAGCGGATGGTGAGGTCGCCACAACCATCCGTTCGCCCATGCAACAAGACCCTTTCCTGCTGTACACCGACGAGGAAGTTGATGAATACCTGGCGGATATGGACGCCGCGAATCGACTGGAAGATATTCCGGAAACCGTCAGAAAGGGAGCAAAGCAGAGCACTAGTCTTTCACCCTTAGATGCCTATATCCAAGACGAGCTGCTGGAGGCGTACGGCGGCGATATTGAAGCGGTGCGGGAGAACCATGTCGAAGTTGTGCCGCTGCCGACCGCCCAGCAGGACGCCGCGCCGGTCTGACCGCTGCTACGCGCCACCATCTGTAGCCGTATGAAACGACTCGGGCTACCGCACCGACAGGTTCCCGCTCCCAATCCATTCGCCACCCCCGTAGACGTTGTACGTGGTGCTCCGGGGAGGCGCGAACGTTATCGTCTCGCCTGCAGACAGGTTGAAATCGGTGTCGACATCGTCCAGATCCACGGTGACAGCGAACCCGTTCCGGTTGTGGAACGCCACCGCCGTATACTCCTCCAGCCGGACGGTCGAGGGCGACACCGTCGACGAGATGTTGATATGCCGCGTCCGGTTCCACGCGCTTTCCCCCACCGGCAGCTGCATCATCCCCGTGCGCTCACCATCTCCCCCTGCATCAGGACCGGTATCACCAGTGTCGCCGTCACCGGCTGGTCCGGTGCACCCGGCGAGCACGACGAGTAGCAGGGCCGCGGCGGCAAGCAGGCTGGAGGTGTGTCGCATGTCTCTCACCGATCAGGATCAGGGCGGGGTCGTGTCCGCGACCCGCTCGTTCCCGTTCTCATCAATATAGTGGAGCCAGCCGCCCTCAATCCACGCCGCCCCCGCCGACCCCGACGGGTCATTCCCTGTATCCCGCCCCGTATATGCATACTCGTCATCATCCGTGTCAATCCAGTGCAGGTCACTGCCCTCGATCCACGCCGCCCCCGACGGGCCCGGCGACGTGCCGTCCACCAGCGTGATGCGGTCACCGGACTCGTCGGTGATGCGGTACTCGGTGCTGCCGTCACACCAATGCAAATCGTTCGACTCAATCCACATCGCCCCGGATGGACAGACATCATTCGACGCCGTCCGCACGTACCCTGTCACTGGCTGCAGCGACACGTTGATACCGGCGATGCCGAACGCAAGGTACGCACAGAGATAGACCACGAGCGATACGGTCACAATACGGCCTTTGTGTGCCCGTACAGCGCGGACGCACGCCTGCATACCGCTGGTGTACCGGCGAAACGTTAAATGCGTGCTGCCAGCGCCATATTGCCCCTCCGCACTCACAAACACCGTCGGCCCATCTAGTACCCCTCGATGCGGATGTCGTCAACGGACCAGACGTCGTCCGGTCCAACCCCGATGGTGCAGATGTCCTTACCAGAGGCAATTGAATAGCCGTCACTGTCGTACTGCTCGTCGCCGTCCTGCACCCACCGGAAGTCAACGGTGGCCGCGTCCAAGTCGATGATCATCTCCGCGTACGTCCAGTCCTGGTAGTCCGGGCCAGTCCCGTCACTGCCTGACGGCTGGACATTGATGACCTCGCCGCTCGTCCCGGTCACCGCCTCGAACTGCGGGTTCTCCGTCCCGATGCCCGCAAGGTTGGTGCCGTCACACGCCCTCACCCAGATATTACCGTCATGGTTACTGGAACTCTCCCAGTACTCGAATGAAACGGTGGCCTGATGCTTGATAGGAGTGGCCGATATGTCGCGGATGAGGACGTCCTGCCAGTCGTCCGTCGAGCCGACGTTCGCGTAGAAGCTGAGGCTCCCATCCTCCGCCCGGGTGCTATCTACCTCACACGTGCCACAGTCCGCCCCAGCAGACCACCCCGGCATGCCGGATGGTGTCGTCCCGTCGCTGTAGCTCTCGAAGCCCTCATCTATCAGCGACCGGAAGATACGCTCGTTCCCGCTCGCATCGATATAATGCATCCTGCCGTCCTCGACCCACACCGACCCGGCAGACACTCCAGGATTGTCTCCGGTATCACCACCGGTATAGTAATACTCGACACCACCAGAATCAATCCAGTGCAGGGCACCGCCCTCGACCCACAGAGAGCCCGGATCCCCTCCTACCGATCCAACCTGTGTCACCGCATCGCTCGCGTCATCGGTCACCCGGTACTCCCAGCTGCCATCACACCAGTGCAGGTCGTTCCCCTCGACCCACAGAGAGCCCTGCGGACAGACCGTATTCTGCGATGATGGGACATACCCAGTCACGGGCTGGAACGATAAGTTCACCCCAGCAAGCCCAAACACAAGATACGCCCCGATGTAGACGACGAGCGACGCCGTCACCAGCCGGCCCTTGTGCGCAGCCACGGTCCGCCCCATGCCTGACAACGCCGCCAACACATCCTGCCGACCCTTACGCTGCGTCATCGCCAACCCCACCCGTCCCGTCACCCTCCACGCTCCGCTTCATGGTTACCACGCATCCGTCCCGACCGGCACCTGGAACCCGCCGTTGTCCACTTGCACCGCGCCCGCATCGACCGTGAGGCTTGCATCTGCGGAGAATGTATTACCGGCCGATGTGGACTCATCAATCTTCAGCTGAATCCGGCCGCCCTCGCTCATCTGAATCTCGGAACCGCCACTGCCAGCCGTGATAGTGTCGCTCCCGTCCGCCACACCGGACTTGACGTTGAAGTTCCCGGTCGAATCGTGGATGTAGATACCCTGGTCGTTCGAGTCGAGGTCAAGACTGTTGCCCTGTCCGCGCAGCTCCCCGTTCAGCGTCACACCGTTCATCGAGAAACGGTCGCCGTTCGCGATTTCGCTGTTCCCGATGCTGTTGGACGCGACCGCCACATTATCGGAGGAGATAGTAATCGCATTGCCGGTGTTCACAGCAACGTTGTCGCTGCTGATACCGAGTCCGCTCCCGGCGTTCACGTCCAGCGTGTCGCCGGACGGGTTTGACAGGCCCGAACCATCGTGCTCG
>CAZAFX010000053.1:0-549 GCA_964484895.1 uncultured archaeon
GGGCGAACGACTCGGTCGGCAACACCAACCGGAGCCGCGTCCGGTTCACCATCAAGACCGCGTCGCTCAACGCCACGCTCAACGAGCCGCCGAACGGCACCATCGTCCCGCAGAACCGGAACTTCACCATCAACGCCACCGTCCGCTGCCGCGAGGGCGACTGCGGCCCGATCAATGGCACCGCCCGGTACAACGCCACCACGGCAGCCGCCAACACCTCCATCCCTGAGATCGCCGGCAGCACGCCATTATACGTCTACGGCAGCAACCCCAAGCGGTGCGGCACCATGAACCGCGGCGACAACTGCACCCTGACCTGGACGGTCAACAGCACCGGCGACCTCCTGTCGAACCATCGCATCGACGTCAGGTTCGTTGACAGTGCCCTCGAGGCGGACAGTGGCGACGTTGACATCGAGATCGGGAAGGTCCTAGTCCTCAACGTCTCCACCACGACCGGACCCAATGGCACGTTCAACCTCACCGGCCTCCCCGCCGCCGAGAAGATGCTTCTCCTCTTCGAGCCGTCGAACGCGGACAACGAGGGAG
>CAZAFX010000053.1:559-882 GCA_964484895.1 uncultured archaeon
ACACGGCGCCTGAACCGTATCCAGACAATCCGCTCCGCATTGGTCTCGACCCGAACTCGAACACCGCGGACGATGGGCTTTGGATTAAGGGAACGGACCTCACGAGTCCTAACAGCTCCATTCCTATCGGCGTGTCTAATATCACGTGGAATAATCTGGAGAATCCTTCCACAGCGACCCCGCTGCGAACAGCGTACCGACAGGTGCTCCCAGAACTGAAAAACAAACTCTATGATCTCTATCTCTGGCTGACCACGCCGCCGGTCTACGCCGGGGACTACAACGGCACCATCACGGTGAAGGCAAACGACACTTACTCCTCA
>CAZAFX010000053.1:892-7523 GCA_964484895.1 uncultured archaeon
GCGGGCCAGCGGTCGCGTATGGCGCCCGCCCCGCGCGCACTCCTCCTGCTCACCGCACTCATCGCGGTGGCGCCGGCCGCGGCGGCCCAGACCAACAGCTTCGGCTCGCTGCAGTGCCAGGGCGGCGATGCGACCCTGTCGCCCGGTGAATCGGTCACGTTCTCACCCCGGAACAACCCGGACATGGCGTACTTCAACGCGGGGAATGACCCGCTGTTTGTCAACGTCTCGGTGTCTGGAGCGGGTGGCCTCGACGTAGATATCCCGCTTAAGGATTTCCTGCTAGAGAACAAGGAAGACGTCTTCCTCGGTGAGGGGGTGCAGTGGCCGACGTTCAACTACCCGGATCAGGAGGACGGAGACAACGTTGACTATATCACGGTCGTCCCGGTCGAGATGACTGTGACGGCGCCGGATGATGCGTCCATGCTGGCCCAGGAGACGTTCGAGTTGACCGTGACCGCGATGGCGTATACCGAGGACAGCGGGAGCGGACAGGAGCGCATCCGGCAGGCGCGGGAGTGCGGCTACACCGTGACGGTGCCAGCCGCCAGTGAGGCATCAGATGAGCAGCAAGAGGATGAGACGCAGCAGTCCTCCAGCGAGACCGGTGGGACGGATGAGGCATCCGGTGGCGGAGGTGGTGGTGGGCTCGGTGATCTTGTGCCGGGCGCCGGCAGTGAGGAGGACGGGTCAGGTGACGGGACGGCGCCGGGTGACGGCGACCGCACGGTCGGCGGCGACACCACGGTCGACGACGAGACCGGGACGGAGGCGGGGGATGGGACGCAGGCGGATACTGATACGGAGCAGTCGGGGGATACGCCGACCGGGCTGGTGACCGGTGATACGGCCGGCGGCAGCAGTGGCGTGGGGACGCTGCTTATATTGATTGTTGTGGGGGCGCTCGGGGGGTACCTGGTCTACCGGTACAGGCGATAACCCATGAAGACGCGCATCGTAGCGGTGATTGCAGCAGTCCTGCTTCTGGTACCGCTGGCTGCGGCCGATTCGTCGCCGACGTTCAACCAGGTGAGTGACGCCCCGGACCCGGTGCCGGTCGGGGACAACGTGACTGTGACGGCGAACGTGACCGATGCGGACGGCGATCTGGATGCGGTGGTGCTGAACGTCACGTCACCGGTCAACCTCTACGCGGTGCGGATGACGCAGAATGCGGCTGGGAACTATACGGCGAACGTGACGCCGCCGCAGCCGGGCACGTACAGCTATGTGCTGCGGGCGAACGATACGAACGCCTCGACGACGGACGTGCAGGCCGGGCCGTACACGTTCACCGCGGAGACGGAGAACCCGGTGGTGGAGTCGGTCACGGAGTCCAAGGATCCGGTGCAGCGCGATGAGAATATCACCATCACGGCGAACGTCACCGACGCCCAGGACAACCTCGATACCGTCCTGCTGAACATCTCGTCCCCGTTCGTCGACCGGGTCAATATGTCGGAGCAGCCGTCCGGGCTGTACGAGGTGGAGTACGACCCGAACGTGACCGGGGCGTACAGCTACCGGGTGAGCGCCAACGACACGGATGGCAACGTCGGCCACTCATCGCAGCGGTCGTTCACCGTGCAAGAGATCGGGGCACCGGTCATCAAGGATGTCACGGATGCACCCGATCCCGTGATACTGAACAACGAGATATCAGTCGAGGCGAACGTCTCCAACGGGTTTGGGGGCAGGGAGAATTTGACGGTGGCATTGAACATCACGGACAAGCCCGGAGCAGTTAACAGGTCCCAGCTGTACGGAAACTGGACGCCGATGGTGAACAGGAGCGGGCCGAACGGGGGGAATGGTTCGTACATCTACGGCATCAATGTTACACCGCAGCGCCAAGGCCGGTATACATACAATATACGGGCGAACGATTCAGCTAACAGCACGACGTATTCCGCTCAGCAGGAGTTCACCGCGGTCCAGAAAGGGTACGGGCAGTCGGACGTCTACGTGGAGATTGCACCGACCTGTTCCGTCGGGTTCCCGTTCTTCTACCAGCCCGAGGAGGTCGTGCAGGGCCAGGATGTCCTGTTCGTGCAGGTGAACGAGAACACGGGCAACGTCCAGACAACGGAGCGGAGCGAGATGGTGGTGCGGAACACCACGCCGGCCACGGTGTTTGGCCCGAACACGGACGGCAGTGCGGTGCTCCAGCCGCGGGAGCAGGATACGTTCTTCTCGCTGTGGTCGACGACGAACGCGACCCCGCTCGGGTCATATACGTGGCAGGGCCGGTCAAGCATCGAGACGAGCGAGCAGACCGCGACGAACAAGACCAGGGACTGGCCGGCCTACAATACGACCGCCTCCTGCACGCCGCTCAACGATACGGACGGTGACGGCCAGAACGAGACCACCTGCTCCAAGTTCCTCCGGGAGAACTGCTTCAACACGTTCGGCGCCGAGTATTTCGGGAACACGACCAGCACCACGTCGGCGACGGTCGCCAACCAGACCGGGACCGGCTACGAAGGCACCCTCTCGGTCGCGAACAAGAGTCAGACTGCCTACACGTTCAACACGACCACCTGCAGCCCCAGCGACCCGTACTGCTACGGCTGCCTCGTCCGCAACGGCACGCTCAACGAGTCGACGGACTGTGCAGTCGAGGATGAGGGGCTGATCTCCGCGCCGTCCGGCAACTATACCGTCCGCGACATACCGCCGGACGGGCAGAACATCACGTTCGAGGAGACGTTCGAGTCCTGCACCCGGAGTTCACGGCAGTCCCAGTGCGAGCTGTTCGGCGGAAACGAACTCGGGTGCGAGGAAACGTTCCTCTGCAACGGCACCGTCACCGTCGCCCACCGGTTCGATGTCGTGAAGACCTCCGGGGACTCACCGGAACCGGAACCCGTCCCGGAACCCGAGCCGCAGCCCGAGCCGGAACCCGAACCTGAACCCCAGCCCCAGCCGCAGCCCCAGCCGTCGCGGCCGAACCAGCCGTTCATCCAGGTGAACATCATCCCGCCGAACGAGACTGTCCGCGGACGGCAGGAGCAGCTGACGCCGGCCAGGTTCCAGATCGAGAATCTCGGCACGACTCCGATGAGCAACATCTCCATCGTACCGGATCCCGGCGCGGACTGGGAGGTCGAGAATGCCCGGGTCGGCGCGCTGGACCCGGGCGAACGGGTGAACCGGACGGTGTTCGTCGAGCCGACCGTTGACGTTGCCCCGTCAACATACGCGGTCCCGACCCGGGCCACGAACCAGGACAACGGGACGCTCGACCAGGACTACTTCTGGTTCAAGGTGCTGCCCGGCCAGCAGCTGTCCCGCATCCGCATCGTGGAGAGCCCGTCCCGCATCGCGCTCGACTCCGGCGCCAACAGCACCATCCCCGTCCTCGTGCGGAGCGTCGGCCAGCAGGACGTGACGGATGTGCAGGCGCGGCTGGAGAACGTGGAGGAATGCGTCGAACAGCAGCGGTCCCAGCCGCTCGGTATAGAGTCCGGCGAGGAGCGCACGGTGCGGCACCGCGTCGTGACGGCGACCGGGCCAGCCACCTGCCGCGCCACGCTCATCGTGTCGTCCGAGCAGGAGGCGTACGCCGTGTCCCGGATGACGCTCACGGTCCGGCCGCCGTCAGCGCTCATCCCGCGCGGCCTTCCGCTCATCCCGGTGGCAACGGTGTTCTTCATGCTGGTGAACTTCGTCCTCATCACGCTGCGGAAGGCGGGCGGCGGCTACGGACTGCCGCTGTACGCGTCCATCTCAATCCTCTCCCTGCTCATCCTCTACCTCGTCGCCACCTATCTGGATGTCATGCCAGTCCTCTAGGTGGCGGCGAAAGGCGTGCCGCACCCCCGCAGTCCGGTGCTGGGCCTCCTCCAGCAGCAGGTCCTCGTGGTACTCGTGCTCCGCGGCCTCGAACCCGAGCCAGAACCGGACGATGGTGAACACCATGATGACCATGCCCGTGACGTACCGCCAGACCGGTGCGACCGACAGGTCGAGGACCGCGAGCATGTTGACGATGTCGCCGCGGCTGAAGAAGAAATAGAACGAGATGGAGAACAGGAAGCCAAGGCTGATGACCGACAGGTAGAACGCGTCCAAGTACTGCGCCTCCGTCCGCGCGCGCAGCCGCAACCCGGCCGCCAGGTAGAACAGGGTGATTGCGACCAAAGCGTTCCCGAGGATGCCAGCGCCCAGCACCAGCAACGATCCCGGCACCGTCAGCTGGCACGCCGGATCGAGCTGGATGAGGATCTCGGTGATACTGAACGAGAGCCCCGCGTTGTATGGGCACCGGTACAGCTTGAGGAAGATGACATGGAACAGCTCGTGCATCACCGGCGCCGTGAACAGCACCGTGATCGGGAACAGGATGAGCGCCTTGTCCTCATCCCGCAGCAGCTCGTTCACCTGTTCGACAGCGCGGCGTGGCATCGCGGTTCCTCCGTGCCGGTCCCTGCGGAGGTATCCGCACGGCTCCTATAAATAGCCGGCCGGCGTTCAGTCCTGCTGCTGCACCCGGCGTTTGATCTGCCGCACCGCATCCGGGACCTGTCCGCGGTCCCGGTGCCGGTAGAGCGCCCGGATACTGAGCACGACGCTGGCTGCCGCGAGCAGGATGAGCCCGAGCCGCGACCCGTCCGCCACGGCCTGCCCTGTGACCGACGGCGTATCGGCCGTCGTGTCCGCGGTATCACTGCCGTAGCTGTTGGTCAGGAACACGTCCTGAACGGCGTTGAACTCCCGGTCGCCGGCAGTGATGGACGCGTTCAGCACGCCCTCCCCTCGTTCCGGCGGGACAAGGTACAGCGTCAGCTGCTCTCCCAGCCCGTCGACCGTCTGCCGGTAGCTCACCGAGTCAACCGTGACGGCGGTGCACCGCGGGTCGCAGAACGTCGCGGCCACGGAGATGTTCGCTGGTGGGACATCGGTCGGCAGCGTCGCCTCCAGTACCACGAACTCCTGCTGCTCCGTGACGGTCGCGTTCACAGTCGTCCCGGCTGCAAGCGGCGCAAGCACACCGAGAAGCAGCACGAGACACACCCGCCGTATTGTTATCACCGTACCGTCAATACGGGACGGATGTTTAAAACTCTTTCTGGAGCTCCATCTCACGCACAAGTTTCTTGACGAACGATTCGTGCGTGTACGTCTTCAGGAGCCCGACGTCCGCCTCGCGGAACGAGTTCCGTACCTCCTCCACCTGCTGCTGCGCTAGGTCCTCGAACGTCCCCTTCGCCTTCCCGAGGTCGATGACCATGACGTTGCCGGAGACGGGGTCCTGCAGCCGGAACTTGCCGCTGCCGGCAGGCAGCTCCTCATCGCGGATGTCGCGGACCATGACGCCGACGACGTTCTGCAGCTTGCCCGAGACCATCTTCAGGCTGTCCTCCCAGCCCTCCTCAAGCCCGATGAAGTCAGAGACGATGAACAGGTAGCTGTTCGATCCGACGTTGTTGATGATGAACCGGAGCGCCTCGTTGAGATCTGACGGACCGCCGTAGATACCGACGTCGTCGAGCAGGTCGACCGCCCGGTAGTACTGGGCCTCCTCGTTGGACGGTGGGAAGAACTTCACCATCTCGTCGGAGAACACGCCGAACGCGACGCTGTCCCCGATGTCGACGCCCGCCTTGAGGATAGAGCCTGCGATCATGCCGCCGAACTCGTTTTTCAGCAGGTCCTTCGTCCCGAACAGCATCGACGAGCCGACATCCAGCAGGACGATGATGTTGAGGTCGCGCTCCTCCTCGTACTCCTTGACGTAGATGTTGTCGCTGCGGAGGCTGGCCTTCCAGTCGATGCGGGACGCGTCGTCCTCGCCCGGTGTGTACTCGGAGAGCTGCGCGAACTCGAGGCCGGTCCCGCGGAACAGCTCCCGGTAGGTGAGGATGAACGAGAACGTATCGGTCAGCTTGTGGACGTGACTGTTAATCTCATCGAGCAGGTTCTCCCGCTCCATCATGATGTACTCGTCCGGGATGTGCACGTCGTCATCGTCCGCCATCAGGTGACGGACACCTCGTCGATGACCTCGTCGATGATGTCCTCGGTATCGATCTTCTCCGCCTTCCCCTCGTAGTTCAGCACGATACGGTGCCGCAGGATGGGATAGGCGACCTCCCGGATATCCTCCGGCGTGACATAGTCGCGGCCCTCCATCAGCGCGTTCGCCTTGCCCGCCACGTTGAGGTAGATGGACGCCCGCGGCGACCCGCCCCACTGGATGTACTGTCCCATGTCGATGCCGCGCTCCTCGGGGTACCGTGTCGCCTCGATCAGCCGCACGATATACCGGTGGATCTCCGGCGAGCTCTCCAGCTCCGTCACCAGGTTCTGCATCCGGACGATATCCTCCTTGCCCATCACCTTCTCCAGGTCGTAGTCCTCGAACCCCTGCACGTCGAGGTTCTGGTCGATGAGCTTCTTCTGCGCTTCCCGGTCCGAGAACGGCACCTGCAGCTTGAACAGGAACCGGTCCATCTGCGCCTCCGGCAGCGGGTAGACGCCCTTCGTCTCCAGCGGGTTCTGCGTCGCGATGACCATGAACGGGTCCTCCAGCTGGAACGTCTCCTTGCCGATGGTGACCTCCTGCTCCGCCATCGCCTGCAGCATCGCGGACTGTACCTTCGGCGGCGTCCGGTTGATCTCG
>CAZAFX010000054.1:0-5035 GCA_964484895.1 uncultured archaeon
ACACCGAGTGGGCCGAGGCGAACCCCGACGCGGCAAACGCGTTCATGGTCGAGTACCTCAGGGGCGCACGGAACCTGCAGGGTGAGTGGACCTCGGAGGCGAACGTCTCGATGATCTCCGACTACATGGAGATTCCCGGCGGGCTCGTCGAGAGGGCCGGAAAGCCCTACATCGATCCGAATCTCGCCATCGACGAGGAGTCGGTCGGCGACCTCGAGGCGTTCCTGATGGCACGGGACGGGCTGGACTACGACGAACTGCTTGACTTCGACACGAAGGTCAACTTCAGCTACCGGGCCCACGCGATCGACGAGCTGGGCGAGGCGTAGGTCGTCGTATCGAACGGGGAAAACCGGCCGGCTTTTTATCGGACGCTGTCCTGTTCCTGCCAGGGCATCAGGCGATCGCCCAGCTTCTCGAGGCCGGCCGTCGAGAGGTAGCCGATGATAGCGATGACGAAGAAGCCGGCGAACATATACTCGACGCGCAGGATCTGCCAGGAGTTGAAAATAAAGAAGCCCAGGCCAGTCTCGCTGGCGATGAACTCCGCGGCGATCGTGACGATCAGCGAGAGGCCCAGACCCAGCCGGAGGCCGGTGAAGATCAGCGGCATCGCGCCGGGGAGGACGACCTTGTAGAACTTCTGGAAGCCCGTCGCGTGGAAGTTCTCCCCGGCTTCGAGCAACACGTCGTCGATCTCGAGCACGCCGGCCATGGTGTTGAGGAGGATGATGAAGAAGGCGGTGATGCTCGCGGTAACGATGATGCTCAGATCGCCGAAGCCAAAGATGATGATGATGAGCGGGAGCATGGCGATCTTCGGCATCGGGTAGAGAATCGACACGAGCGGGTCGACGATCGCCCGGACGGTGTCGTTGAGGCCCATAACGAGGCCGATGGCGATGCCAGGGATGGCGGCCAGCAGGAACGCCCCCGCCAGCCGCCGGAGCGTGACGCCGGTGTGGCCGACGAGCGTCCCGTCCTGGACGAGCTCGACGAACACGACAGAAATCGACGACGGCGGCGGGAACCACGTCGAGGGGACGAGGCCGACACCGGCGGCGAACTCCCAGAGGATCAGAAAGCCGATCGGGGAGAGAATCGAGATCAGCTGCTCTCGGTTCGCGGAAAAGGGGAGCTCGAAGCCCTCGCCGGCGCTCTCGATCGAGTCCTCGACGTCCGTTTGTTCCGACTTCATACGGCTTCACTCCGTTTGAGTTCCATGCTCGTCTGTACCTCCGTCTCGAGGCTGTCCCAGAGGGTCGTGTAGAGTTGGTTGAACGCGTCGGTGTTTCGGATCTCGTGGTCCCGGGGGCGAGGGATATCGACCTCGAAGACGTCCTTGACCATCCCGGGGCGCGAGGTCATCAGCGCGATACGGTCGCTCATGAGTATCGCCTCCTCCAGACTGTGGGTGACGTACACCACCGTCTTCCCCTCCTCGCCCCAGATTCGCATCAGCTCCTCCTGGAGGACGTTCCGGGTCTGGGCGTCGAGCGCACCCAGCGGTTCGTCCATCAGCAGAACCTCCGGATCGTTCGCAAAGGCGCGAGCGATGTTCACCCGCTGTTTCATCCCGCCCGAGAGCTGGTGGGGATAGGCGTCTTCGAAGCCGCTCAGCCCGACCCGATCGATGTAGGACCTGGCGGTCTCCCGGCGCTGGTCGCCGTCGATCCCGCGCATCTCGAGGCCGAACTCGATGTTCCTGCGGACCGAGCGCCAGGGGAACAGCGCGTCTTCCTGGAAGACCATCGAGTTTTCGGGCTGTGTCGTGTCGGTCCGGACGATCTCGAAGGAGCCGCTCGTCTCGGGGATGAGCTTCGCCAGAATACGCAGGAGCGTCGACTTGCCACACCCGGAGGGGCCGACGACACTGAAGAACTCCCCGTCGGACACCGAGAAGCTGATCTCATCCAACGCGTGGACCGGGTCGCCGCCGCCACGGTAGATCTTCGTCAGATCCTCCGTCCTGATGACTGTGTCCCCGTCCATTATCACGGAACGTTCGCGTCGGATTGGGTCGAGAGCTGACGTCGCGACACGAGCCACGAGAGCACGGAGGACAGACGGCGGCTGCCGGCGGGTGATCGCCCCCGATCGGGGTCGAGGTGCGCACGGAATCCTGTCATGTGTTATACCACAACGAAGCGCACGAAACATAAATTTACCTTTCGGCTGTGAAACTCCGAAGCTCGTCGACGATCCGGGGGAGATGACGATCAGTACGACAGGGTCTCCCTGATCCCCTCCTCGATCCGTGGCGGGTTCGGAACGTAGAAGTCCTCCATCGCGAGCAGCGGTACCTGGGTGTCGAAGCCGGTGATCCGCTGGACTGGGGCCTCCAAGGAGAACAGCGCGTCGTCGTTGATCCGCGCGACGAGTTCGCTCCCCCAGCCGCCGGTCCGGGGCGCCTCGTGGACGACGGCGGCCCGGCCGGTCTTCCTGACCGAGTCGACGACACGGTCGTGGTCCAGCGGCGAGATCGTCCGCAGGTCGATCACCTCCGCGTCGACCCCAAGGTTATCGACGGCCTCGAGGGTGGGCTCCATCATCGCACCCCACGAGACGACAGTTATCTCCCCGCCCTCCCGGCGGATCGCAGCCTCGCCGATCGGGACCTCGTAGCTCCCCTCGGGGATCTCCTCACGGAACGATCGGTAGATGTGTTTTGGCTCCATGAACAGCACCGGGTCGGGATCCCGGATCGCCGAGATCAGGAGCCCCTTGGCGTCGTGAGGAGTACTCGGGATGACCACCTTCAGCCCCGGAACGTGAGCGTAGGCGCCTTCGAGGCTCTCGGAGTGGTGTTCGAGGGCGCGGACGCCGGCGCCGTAGGGGGTCCGAACCACCATCGACGCCGACAGCTCGCCGCGGGTGCGCCAGCGGATCCGGCTCGCGTTGGTGACGAGCTGATCGAAGGCGGGGGGCAGAAAGCCCGAGAACTGGATCTCGGCGACCGGCCGGTAGCCACACATCCCGAGGCCGGCCGCGGCGCCGACGATGGCGATCTCGGCCAGGGGCGTGTCCCGGACGCGGTCGTCGCCAAAGCGCTCCTGTAGCCCCGCCGTGGCGCGGAAGACACCGCCGCTCTCGGCGATATCCTCGCCGAAGACGACCACCCGGTCGTCGGCTGCCATCTCGCCGTGCAGTGCGTCGTTGATCGCGTCGATCATCGTCGCGGACGTGGTCTGGGTACTCATTGTTTGGGTCGCTGGTCGATGTAGTCGTCGGCGTCCGGTCGCTCTTCCAGGAACTGCTCGAACGCGGCGAGCTGATCGGCGAGAGCGGGCGGGAGTTCGTCGTGGACGTACGCGAAGATCTCCTCGACCCCGCGCTCCTCGAAGGCGTTTGCGGCCTCCAGGGCGGCGTCGAACTCCGCGTCGATCTCCGCGACGATAGCGTCGTGGTCGATCTCCGACCAGAGCCCCTCGGCCTCCAGGAAGGAGCGATAGCGCTCGAGTGGGTCCTTGTCCTTCCACTCGGCGACCTCCTCGTCGGTGCGGTACCGCGAGGGGTCGTCGCTGGTGGTGTGGGCGTCCCACCGGTAGGTCACCGACTCCACGAGCACGGGTTCACCCGCGAGGACCTTCTCGCGCGCCCACGACACCGCGTCGTAGACGGCGAGGGGATCCATGCCGTCGACCCTGACGCCGTCGATCCCGTACCCGAGCGCCCGCTGTGCGATCGACTTGGCCCGCGTCTGTTGGGCGAAGGACGTCGAGATGGCGTACTGATTGTTCTGACAGAACAGCAGTGCCGGCATCTCCATCGCGCCCGCGAAGTTGATCGCCTCGTGGACGCTGCCGGTGCTCGTGGCGCCGTCGCCAAAAAAGGCCGTCGCCACCGTCTCTGCGTCGTCGAGAGACATTCCCCACGCGAGGCCGTTGAGCAGCGGGAGGTGAGAGCCGATCGAGATCGCGACCATGCACCTGTTCCGGGCGAACCGCTTCGAGGCGTCCTCGATCCCGCGCCAGTAGAGGATCATATCCCGCATCGACACCCCCTGCATGAACAGCGCGGTCCACCCCCGGCCGACCATGAGCCAGTCGTCGTCGTCGATGGCGTAGCCGGCGCCGACGATGCTGCCCTCCTGGCCGCGCCCGGAAGCGAAGGTCCCGAGCTGCCCGCGGCGCTGGAGCTTGGTCATCCGCCGGCTGAACGTCCGCTCGGTGAGCATCCACCGGTAGATGTCCCGGAGCTGTTCGGCGTCCAGGTCGGGAACGTCGCCGGGGTCGTAGGCGCCATCCGGCCCGACGATCCGGTGCAGGCCGACGTCGAGGTCGTCCTGTGTGACGTGACCCGATGGAGCCGATCTGCCGAGACCCTCGTCGATAGGAGAGTCACTTGTCATGGCTGTGATGAAGAGTCATTGCGAGCGTGGGAAAATAAATGATTGCATCGACGTAGTGCACCGGCACGCGAACACCAGCTGCGTGCAGACGACCACGGGCGACGACGGCTTCGATCGTCCCGTGATCACGATAACTGGTGCTATATTTCAGTATCTACGAAAGAAAGTCTTTCAGAGAGAAACAACGCCCGTCATCGGAGCCAGTAGACCGACTCACCCGAGAAGGCAACCCAGAAGACGCCGATACAAGAACGCGGGGAGGATCAGTTCGTTCTGATGAGTGTAATTCAATTACAGCTATATAATAGTAATGTGTGGCTAAATTGGAGCGACCGACGGCCGATCAGAGACGGCACAAAACTCCCACAGCATCGTCGTCGGTACGCACGCAGCCGTTGTTAGTAATAAGAGAACACACGGTAAGTAGAGAAGAACGAACGAGCGACGTGTCGCGGTGTCGATCCAAATCACGAGACCTGGCTACTCAGGAGTAGGTGAGATTGAGTTCGATGATGTTCGCGGTGCGCTGGAGTTCGTCGGCGATCTTATTGCGGTTTCGGTCCGGGCCGAGTCGGCTGGTGGGCCCCGAGACGCTGATGGCCCCCCGTATCCGGTCGTCGTTGCGGATCGGAACCGCGACACAGCAAAGCCCACGGATGCGTTCTTCCTCGTCGAAGGCGACGC
>CAZAFX010000054.1:5135-7451 GCA_964484895.1 uncultured archaeon
CCGAGGTCCAGGAACCGGAGGCCGACCCGGTACGTCCGGCCGTCCGAAACGACGTAGCCCTCGTGTTCGAGCGTCTGGAGGTAGTTGTGCGTGCTGCTCTTTGGCATGTCGAGGCGATCGGACAGCTCCGTGAGCGTCGCTCCCTCCAGTTCCTTCAGCGCCTCGAGGACGCTGAACGTCGTCTGGGCTGTCCGCACCGGGTTCTTCAGTTCGCCGTCGTCGGTCGCCATACCCCCACAGAGGTTGTTCGTCTTTGAATAATTTGTGTCTAACTGTCCTGAACAAGCAGGAGCGTCCGACACACACCGGCCGACGCGGGCGACGAAGCCACGACGGAGCGGGAGCCAGACCCCGAATCGAACGGGTGAAGTGATAGGCAGAGGCGGGATCCCGGAGGGGCAAATATTAAGATGCCAATTGTCGTTGACTGGTGTATGGCACCGCTGAACGATGTCTTCGTTGCAGATGCCGTGTCACACTCGTACAACCTCGCGGAATCGAACTTCCGGGTTCCGGAGCACGCCAGGGGGGTCGCCGAGAACGGCGTCGGGCTCGAAATGTCGATGCCTGAGGGATACTCGCGGACGCGGGAGACGTTTCTCAGCGACTGGCGAATCGAGGACACCGAGAACGTGTTGTTCCACGAGAGCCAGACGGACTTCACGGTCTTTCACCCCCAGACGATCACCGTCTTCGACGACGGGCTGACCGCCTTCGACAAGGCACGGGAGTTCGTCGATCGAAACCCGGACAGAGCCGCCGCGCTGGCCGGCATCGATCCGATCGGGATGGACGATCCCGAAGGGGAGTTGACGCGCCAGGTCGAGGCGCTGGACGCCCACGGCGTGAAGGTGTACCCCTCCTACTGGGAGGAAGACGGCAGCCACCGGAGTTTCAGGATGGACGATCCCGAAACCGGATTCCCACTGTGGGAACGCGCCAGCGACCTCGGGCTGGACGTCGTCGCCGTCCACAAGGCGTTTCCGTTCGGTCCCGTCCCGATGGAGCCGTACAAGGTCGGGGACGTCGAGGAGGCGGCTGCGAGCTTTCCGGACCTGAACTTCGAGATCGTCCACGGCGGGCTGACCTTCGCCGAGGAGACCGGCTGGCAAATCGCTCGCCACCCAAACGTCTACGTCAACCTCGAGTTGACCCTGACCGAAGCGGTGACGACACCCAAGACCTTCGCCGAGACCATGCAGGGCCTCCTCTACGGAGGCGGAGAGCGTGCACTCGACAAGATTCTCTGGGGGACGGGGGCGCCACACTTCCACCCACAGCTGCTCCTCGAGCGGTTCTGGGAGTTCGACTTCCCCGAGATGGAGAGCTTCAGCGGGAGCTTCACCATCACCGAGGCGGACAAGCGGAAGATCCTCGGCGAGAACCTCGCCGAAGCTCACGGCTTCGACCTCGACGATCTCAAGCAGCGGGGTGCCGACGACGAGTACAGCGACGGTGACCCGGTCGAACAGCCGTGGTCGACCACCGAGTTCGAGGTGGCCGCCACATGAGTGCCGTCGACACCGACCGCGTCCGGGAGGCCCTGCGCGGTGTCGTCGATCCCTGTAGTGCCGCCACCGGCTCGAACCTCGATATCGTCGCCATGGGACTCGTGAAAGCGATCGACATCTCCGGCGGCCACGTCGACGTCGAGTTGCGACTCACGACCCCTGCCTGCCACATGATCCCCTACTTCGCCGAGGAGGTCGAAGCACAGGTCGGTGAGCTCGCCGGTGTCGAATCCGTCGACCTGGCGACGGACAACGGGTTCAAGTGGAGCGAAGAGATGATGTCCGACGAGGCCAAGCGACGCCGTCAGGCGGTACTGGACGAACACGAGCGCCGCTACCGTCGAGAGGCAGAGGTGAGCGCCGAGTAACCTACGGCTGACGACGACGGGCTCGACGTCAACGAGGGTGAGTTGGTCTATGGATCTCGTACCGCCCGTCTCCGGAACGATCACGCTCAACGGCAAAGACATAACTGGACGTCCAAGTCACGAGATCTGTCGACTCGGTGTTGGGTACGTTCCACAGTCGCGGGACGTGTTCCCCGAGATGAGTGTCGAGGAGAATCTGCGAGTCCCGCTCATCGCAACCGATAAAAAGGAGGATCTCGGGCACGTCTACGAGCAGTTTCCGATACTGGAGGAGCGTCGCACTCAACAGGCCGGCACGTTGAGCGGAGGACAACAGCAGATGTTGGCGATCGGCCGAGGAATAAGTCTCCAGCCGGATCTTCTACTGATGGACGAACCCTCAGAGGGGATCCAGCCGTCCATCGTCACTGAGATCCGTGATCACCTGGCGGAGATCA
>CAZAFX010000055.1:0-7237 GCA_964484895.1 uncultured archaeon
CGGTCTCCTCGATCGACACGAACAACCCGTTCTCACCGTGTTCTGTCGCTCCGCGGTACAGGAACTCGAGGGCGAAGGTGGTCTTCCCTGATCCCGCGGGGCCGGCCAGGGACACGGAGTGGTTCCGCCGGATGCCGCCGTTCAGGAGATTATCGAGCCCGGCGATACCGGTCGGTACCTTCTCGATATCAGCCATCCACGACCACGCACCCCAGCCTTTCGCCGTCCCCCATAAATAACTTTGCGCGCCCGCAGCGGACCGCAATTAATAAATGCCGCCGCAGCACTAGACCACACGGATGCACGGGGTTCTCTGCGATGGGTGATATTTCACGGGCGTCGACCGGCATCGATGGGCTGGACACGGTGCTGGACGGCGGTATCCCCCGAGAGGCGACCGTCCTCGTCGTCGGCCCACCAGGTGTCGGGAAGACCACGCTCGTCAACCAGTTCATGCACACCGGGGTCGCGGCCGACGAGGACGGGCTGTACATCGCGCTCGATGATGCTCCCGACGCGATCCGCGACACGGCCACACAGTTCGGCTGGACGCTGGACGACGCCCTGTTCGTCGACGGATACTCCTGGCGGGAGGGCGGCACCGTCTCCGCGGAGTACGCCATCGAGAGCCCGTCAGACCTCAACCAGTTCAACATGACGCTGTCCGACGCCATGCGGTCGCTCGACGACGACCGGAAACGGGTCGTCATCGACTCCGTCTCCACGCTCGTCCTCTACGCCGACACCACCTCCGCCACCAAGTTCCTGCAGGCGGTCGCCGCCAAGGCCAAATCGGCCGGTTCCTGCCTGCTCATGACGCTTGAGGCAGGGATGCACGACGACAAGACCGTGTCGACGCTCAACTACGCCGCGGACGGCATGGTACGGATGGAGATGGAGGACGGCCAGCGCCGCCTCTCCGTCCAGCGCATGGCGAAGACCTCACACGACCGCGACTGGCACCCGTTCTCCATCACCGACGACGGCATCGCGCTGGACTAGTCACTCGAACGGGTTCTCGCTGACATCGTCCGCCCCCGCGAACAGCGCCTCCCCGCTCGCGCCCACGCCCGTGCTCGCTGCATCGTCCTCGGACGGCTCCTCGTCCATGCGTTCACGCAGCCACGACGTGAGCGTGGACCGGTCCCTGTGCCGTTGCTCGGCGTCAAACACATGCCCGGGGTCCAGGTCCTCCGCGACGACCCGTTCCTTGACCTCGGGCACGGTGTGGTCCGTGACCAGTGCGTCGTAGTCCACTTCCCCGGACTCCTGCTCGGCGTCAGCGTCGGGCGCAGCGGCGTCGCCCGTGACGCCGTGCTCCTCCTCGAGCCATGCGATGAGCGTCTTCCGCTGCTGGTTCCGCTGCTCCGGGCACAGCACCTGGCCGGGGTCCAGCCCACGTTCGGCGATCGCCTGCTGCACCTCGGGGATGGTGTGCTCCCGCACCAGGTCATCGTAGTCGGTCTCCGCCGCCCCGGCGTCCGTCTCCGGCCGCTCCGGTGCCGCCTCCGGCACGTCCTCGTCGTCGGCCCGGGCCTCGTCCGGGGCTGGTTCCGGTGCGTCCGGCGGTGCGGGTGCTGCGGCCGCCTCGGCCGCGTCCGGCGCGGCGTCAGCCCGGTCGGCGAAGGGGTTTGTCTCCGTCGGTCCGACGTCTGCGAACACTGGCTCGGCCTCCGGCTCGTCACCGTCCCTCTCCGCGAACCCGGCATCCCCGGTCGTTTCGCGGCCGTGCCGCCCGCTCCCGATGACCTCGCCCATCCCCATGCTGGTGTCATCGGCGATCGCGTCCATCACCTGCTGCTTGTCCGTGTAGTACTCGGAGACGATCTGTGCCACCTCGGTGAAATGGCTGAACCCGTTGTCATGCATCCATTCCAGCACCGTCTTCCGGTCCTCCAACTCGTTGTGGAGCTCGTCCTCGGCGACGCCGTACTGCTGTTCGATCCGCTCCAGGACGGTGCTGTCTCCCTTGACGGAGAAGCTGTCGTCGACTGCCACCCAGGAGACGTACTCGTTGGTGCGGGGTGTCCCCTCCGCTGAGATGTCCTCAATCTCAAAGATGGCCTGCACGCGTCGCGCGTTCTCCCCGACCTCGCGGGCGTGCGCCACGGAGACGATGAAATCGAGCGTCTCCACCAGCGACGGCGACAGGTCGATGGGGGCCGTCGTGAGGCGCGAGACGACGTCGTACGGGGACGAGGCGTGCATCGTGGAGATGGACGGGTGGCCGGACGCCATCCCCTGGAACAGGACGGACGCCTCCTCGCCCCGGGTCTCCCCGACGATGACGTAGTCCGGGTTCTGCCGGAACGACTCCCGGAGCAGCTGGTACATGGAGATATCGACCTGGTCGTTGTCCTGGCTCACGCCGGTGCGCGTCACGGCCGGGATCCAGTTTTCGTGCGGCAGCTGTAGCTCGCGCGTGTCCTCGATCGACACAATCTTCTGCTCCGGTGGGATGAACGCCACGATGCTGTTCAGGAACGTCGTCTTCCCCGTGGCCGTGCCCCCGATGATGAGAAAGCTCTTCTGGTACTCCAGCGCCAGCCACATGTACGCCATGATATGGGCGTTCGCTGTCCCCAGCTCCATGAGGTCGACGGCGCTGTACGGGACCTCCTGGAACTTCCTGATGGAGAACGTCGGTCCCTTCGTCGTCACGTCCGTCGTCAGCGACGCGTTGACACGGGATCCGTCCGGCAGCGTCCCGTCCAGCAGCGGCTCCGCGTACGACACGTACTTGTTCGCCCGCTCCGCCAGCTTCACCACCAGGTTCTTCAGCTCGTCCTCCTCCTCGAACACGAGATCGGTCTTGATCGACCCGAACTTGGAGTGGACGATGTACACCGGGATATCCACGCCCGAGCAGCCGATGTCCTCGATGTACGGGTCGTGCATGATCGCCTCGATCGCGCCCAGCCCGGCGAAGTTCCGGTAGATGTAGTACATGATCTTGTTCCGCTCCACGTCCGTCAGCCGGTACCCCAGCTCCTTCGTCAGCTGCACCAGCTGGCCCTGCAGGTAGTCGACCACGGCGTCACGCCCCTCCAGCTCGCTCATCGGCACGTCGATCTTCTCCTCCAGCGCCTCCTTCACCTCCTCGAAGATCCGCCGCTCCCGGTCGCTCAGCTCCGGCTCGTCCACCGCGTACACTAGCTTCTCCTCATCGCCGTCCCAGTAGACGTGCGCGTCGGCGAACGGCTCGATCAGCGGGTACCGGACATCCACCTCCTCGATGACATCCGTCGCCGGGATTACCACCATCTGCGGCGAGATCGACTCGATCTGGAACTGCCCGCCGTACTTCTCCCGCTCCTCCGCATCGTGCTCCCGCTCCGCCTCCTCATCCCCGTCAAACAGCCGGCGCTTCACGGACGCAACAGCATCCGCCACCGAATCATGCAACGCACCCCGCAGCCGCGCCATACACCATGCTGGTACACCGCGCCCCCATAAATAGGTTGTGCTGGCCGGCCACGGTTCCACAAATTTAAAAAAGCGGCTGTACGGGGGGACTACAGGAGGGGGAACACCGGTGGCGACGACGGGACCACAGACTGCTGACAATGCATGGCTCACAGGTGCCGATGCAGTTGCTGGCCGCCAGGAGTCGGTGTACGACGCAGCGCTCGCGACTGCCCGCGTCGATGACGGTACCCGCCTCCCCCACCACGGGTTCGCCGTCGACGAGGACCGCTATCTCCAGCAGATTGTTGAGGTCCAGTTCGACGAGGAGACCGGTGCGCCCTACTGGCAGGACGTGCACGCCGATCTTCAGGATACGTACGGGGAGGACTTCGATATCCGGGACAAAGTCGCGGCCGAGGGCTTCGATGCCGTCCGCCGGTATCTTCCAGAATCTGACGAAGCAGCGCTCAAAGAACGGCCGATGACAGATTTCCGGCCGTCGTTCTACGATCCGGCCGATATCCATATCTCAAAATCCTCCGGTACCACCGGCAAGAAGAAAATCATGCCGGTCTCAACTCGGGTCACCGAGGCGCTCGTGGACTGGTATGACTGGAACCTCGACCGGTACGGGGAAGAGGGCGGCGACTGGCTCGTGGCCGGTCCTCCTGGATGGTACGAGGAACTGCTCTCGGAGACCGCCGGTACGCGGGACGGCCACATGTACTTCAACGGCATCGAGACCCGCGAACTCAAACCGCAGCTTGGTGCTCTGGCGGACCTTGGTGCGGCCCGAGACGCGCTCGCAGCAGGTGACATCCGTGGCGGTATCTCCCGGCTCCATGATCTTGGTCTCGACGGCTGCCGGCAGGCGTACCGCGGACTCGCCCGCATATCTCCGACCATGCAAGCGGTGGAGGAGGACCTCGCCTCGGAGCCGGTCGCACACATCGCCAGCGCCCCGCAGCTCGTCGACGAGGTCGCCGACATGCTCTCGGGAGACCGGACGGTCAGCGACCCTGCAGACATCAGGACCGTCCTGATTAGCGGTACCGGGGTCGACGCCGACACCGTTGACGGCATCGCTGCGGACTACCCGGCCGCCGACGTCATCCCTATGTACGCGACGTCGTTTACGGCCGCTGCATTCGACCAGCCGTTCACCGACGAGATTACGTACTACCCGATGGCGCCTGCGGTCAACCTCGACGTCCTTGCCGGTGACTCTGAAGAGCCGGTCAGCGATCGTCAACAGGCAGAATACGGTGAGGAGGGTCAGCTCGTTATCGACCGCATCGGTCCTGCATTCTTCTGGCCGAACCAGACCGAGCGCGATGCCGCGGAGCGCGTCCCGCCGCCGGACCACTCACCGATTGACTGGGACGGCGTCGGCCCCATCACACCTCGCTAGACCTCTTGGCACTCCCGCACATCGCTCCGGATGCGCCGGATGGCGGGATGCATGAACCGCAGTCCGTAGTTGTACGCCCACACGAACCGCCGCGGCAGTGCGGCACGCTCCTCCTCACTAGACGCTGACTTCCAGGTCTCCTCCCCGAACTCCGCCGGCTCCCGGAACTCGGCTGTCTTCTCCCCGTACGTCGGGTCGGCTGTGACCCATTCCCCGTCGAGCAGCACCTCGGCGGGCGCGTGGATGGAATCATCCACCGCATCACGGTACCCGTTGTACATCTTGCACTTCAACAGTCGGAACCGCGCCGGGATACCCTGCGACCTGAGCAGGGCCACGAGCAGGCTCGACTTGGAGAAGCTCATCGCGTACGTCGGAGCCTCCCGCAGCAGCGTATCGGCGCCGACGATGCGGGTCATGTCCCAGCAGTACCGGTCACGGACGTGCTCGAACAGTTGCCGCGCCACCGCCGCGTCCTCCTCGGTGTCGCCGGCCACATCAGTCGCCGCCTCCCGTACCCGGTCGTTCACCGGGCACAGGTAGCCGCCCGCCAGATACGTGTCCTTGGTCATACCCGCCGCTGGATGCCGCCACCATAAGTAGGTTGCGGGCTAGTGAACGCCGCCCCGCCACCATCGCCCTTAAAATCGTTACCGGGTAATGACACTGCATGAGTTTACGGGGCGGCATCGCACAGTACCTCCGGATGACTGCCGACGTTATTGAGGAGACTGGGCTTCCCTGGGAGGACGAGGAGTATGATCCGGTCGATGCGGGGGTTTCCCCCGATATGACGCGGGAGGAGCTGGAGGCGTACCGCGACGCGCAGGTGGATGAGCAGGTGAACCGGGCGTACGACGAGACGGTGTTCTATCAGGAGCTGCTCGACGATGCCGGTGTCGACCCCGACGATATCACGAGCGTCGCTGACTTGGCGAGGGTGCCGCCGACGACCGGAGACGACCTCGCGCAGGCGGAGCTGTCGTTCCCGGACTACCCGTTCCTCGGCGCGGACTGGGAAGATGTCTACCGCCCGCACGAGAGCTCTGGGACAGGCGGCGGCCCGACCAAACAGTATTTCGTCAGCCACGAGGACAGGGAGGCGGTCGCCGAGGACTACCACCGCGTGTTCGAGGAGCTTGGCCTGACGGCGGACGACCGGTTCCTCGTCCCGCTCCCATACGGCCTCAACACGTCCGGGTTCAGCGCCCACGAAGGTATCGACCAGCTCGGTGCGCTGGAGATTCAGGCCGGCGTGATGGCGCCGCCTGAGGCACACGCCTCGATGGTGGAGGCGTACGAACCGACCGCTATGATTGCACTGAATTCGTACGCGTCCCGGTTCGCCAACGTGCTGGAGAAGGAGGGTATCGATCCCGCGGAGACATCGTTGGAGCATATCATCGTCGGCGGCGAGGCGTTCTCCGACCAGCGTCTCTCGTACCTAGAGGATACGTACGACGCGCAGGTGACCCAGGTATACGGGCTGACGGAGGCTGGCGGAATCATCGGCGCGGAAGCGGCGGTCGGCAACGGCATGCACATCTTCGAGGACAACTTCGTCGTGGAGATTGTCGACGAGGACGGCGTCACGGAGATGACTGACGGTGCCCGCCGACGGCTGCCGACGCTGCCCGACGGTGAGGCGGGTGAAGTGCTGCTGACGCCGCTCGACCGGACGGGGACGCCGCTGCTGCGGTACGCGCCCGGCGATATGGGGCGGTTTAAGACGAAGGCGGACGGTGCGGACGTCATCGATACGCCGTTCCGCCGCATCGACACGCCGTGGCGGAAGAAGGATGTCGCTGACATCGAGGGCGTGGAGATTTACCCGAGCATGGTGAGCGAGCACCTGTTCGATATCGACGAAGCCGCCATCGATGCGTACGGCCTCAACGAGGAGTTCCGCATCGACTTGGACTTCGACGCCGATGAGCAGAAGCACTACATGGACATCAAGGTGGAGGCCGCGCAGCAGGATGAGGAGGTTGAGCGCCTACTGCACGACGCACTGAACCAGGTGCTGGAGTTCCACTCCATCCAGCAGCAGGATGTCGCCGATATCACTGTCTCGACGGTGCCGCTCGGAGAGCTGCAGGTGCAGGGTAAGGCGGAATATATTAATGACCGGCGCGACCTGTGACCTGTATGGCCGAGAACCCGTTCTTCACGCGTATGATGGAGACCGGGGAGTTCCGCGTGACGGACGACGGTCTCATCACACTGTACGGCGAGCCCACGTCGTTCCTCCCCATCCGCACGCTCGTACATCTCCAGACGATGATGGAGGAGGAGATGGGGCGGGACGCCGCGCACGAACTCATCAAGGAGGCGGGCCGCGGTCAGACACGGCGGGCGCTGGAGCGGTACCGGGAAAGGTACAACCTCGACGACATCTCCCGCGAGCAGATTGAATCG
>CAZAFX010000056.1:0-3059 GCA_964484895.1 uncultured archaeon
CCCCTGTACAGCGGAGGTAGCTCAGGTGGTTAGAGCGCTGCGCTCATACCGTCTAGCGTATGAGCACTGAGCCCGGCACACCCCGGGCGATGATCCTGGTGCGCTCGTGAGAGACGCAGAGGTCGAGGGTTCGACCCCCTCCCTCCGCACTGCGATGGACCCGGCCTAGCCCTCTCATTGTGGGCCCTGGTGGGCCGTTCAGGACGCTGTTGCGGTATCTCCTGCATCTGATGCGGCGGTGAGCGTGTCGTCGAGGGCGTCGTCGAGGACGTCGCGGAAGGCGGTGGATGCGAGGCTGGCGTCGTCGCTGGCGTAGGCGGCACCCTGCGCCCGGACCGCGTCCGCGGTCTCCGCGGTGTCGGTGATGGCGACGAGTGTGAACGTCGCGTCCCCGGCCGCCTGCATGCCGGCAAGCCGTGTGGCGATGCGGTCGGCGGGGACTGTGAGCACGACGGCGTCCGCCCGGTCGACGGCAGCCCGGTCCCAGGCGGTGTGGTCGTGGATGTCACCGAGGATGGCGGTGTACCCGTCCTGCCGCGCCCGTGTGACCTTGTCCGGGTCGTTGTCGATGACGACGGGGTCGTCCAGCACCGCGGCCGCGGCGCGGCCCCAGCCGCCGTAGCCGGCGAGGACGGTGTGGCCGGTCCGGTCCACCGGGGCGCGGTCCCGGCCGATGTACGCGTAGAGGAGCGGGTAGAGGCGGTGGGCGTGCCGGGTGGTGAGGTCGGACAGGAGGAAGGTCGCCGCCGCGGCGATGACGACCGCCTGGAAGATGGCCGGGGAGACGATACCGGCGGCGGACAGGAGCAGGGCAAGGAGGAGCACGATCTCGCTCACCTGGTCGAGCTGGAGCGCCGTGATGACGGCGGCGTGCAGGTCGACACCCCGCAGTCGCAGGACGACCGCGGTGAGGACGGGGCGGACCACGGCGACGACCACGGTGAGGGCGGCGGCGAGCCCGAGTGCCGGCATGGTCGGCGCGGCCACGAGGACGCCGAGCACGACGAAGAACAGGGCGGCGAAGAAGTCCCGGATCGGGGAGAGCGTCTCCAGCAGCGTCAGGTTCTCCGGATGGCCAGCCAGCAGGAACCCCGCGACGACCGCGCCCAGGACCGGGCCGTACGCGTGGCCGCCCATGGCCGCCTCCACAGCCCAGAGCACCGTCAGTCCCAGCATGACAGTCGCTGCCTCATCCCGGTCCAGCCATGCCAGCACCCGCCGCATCGGGGCCTGCGCCCGGATGGCGAGGAGGACGGCACCGCCCGCTGCGGCGGCCGCGAGCGCGGCGACCGGCAGCGGCCAGAACGGGAGGGCTGCGACGACGAGGACCGCCGCGACGTCCTGCCCGATGGTGACCGCCTCGGTCAGCCGGCCGTGCAGCAGCCGGCGGTCGACCTGGTTCCCGATCATATCCACACTCAGCATCGACGAGCTCATGCTGGCTGCCAGTCCCACCAGGAGGGCGTCGACCGCACCGAACCCGGCGAGGATGGCGGCCGTGGTGGCGGCCACGAGGAGGACGGCCTGTGCGGAGACCGCCCAGGCCGCCGCGGGGAGGACATCCGTGACGGCGTCGACCTGCATGTGGGCGGTGACGAGGAAGATGAGCAGGACGGCGCCAGCCTCCGCCAGCAGCGTCAGGTCCGGCACCGCGACCGCCTGCCCGATGACGGCGCCGGTAACGATGTACACCAGTTCCCCCGGCACCGGGGCCGCGTCCGTGAGCAGGGTGGCGGCCGCCACAGCGGTGAAGATGCCGGCCAGCACCAGGAGCTCAGCCACCGGTACCACCCCGGTCGAGGGCGTCGCAGATGATATCCTGCAGGTGGGTGAAGCCAAGGTCCTCCCGGTCCAGGACAGCGGTGGCCCCGGCATCCCGGAACGCGTCCGCGGTCTCGGCGTCGTCCGTGACCATGATGGTCGCGCCGTCCCGGGCCGCCAGCATGTCGGCGCCCGTCTCCGGGGTGATGTCGGCGCCGATGACGACCGTGGCCGTGTAGAAGCCGCTGCGCCGTTTGATCTCCTCGTGCCGGATGTCCGCGAAGATGTGGGTGTGCGGGGTGTCCTCCAGAGCGCGCGCCGTCGCCCTGCTGGGGTCCACCACGACGATGTCGTCGACGTACCGCTCCAGCACCGCCAGGATGTCCCCACCGCTCTCCCCGAACCCGGCCACCACGGCACCGGTCTCCCGGTGGTCCGGCGGTGTGACCGTGCCGATGAGGCCGTAGAGCCGGTCCTGGAGGTCGATGAGCACGGTCGATGCCATCATGGTCACGAGCGCGACCAGGGTGAGCAGCCCCAGCACCGGCTGCCCGATGACACCAGCGCTGACCGCGGTCGCGCCGAGGACGAGGGAGAACTCGCTGGTCTGCATCATGTTGACGGCGCCGCGGAAGCTCGTTTCCGTCGCCTCACCGGCAAGGCGGAACAGGCCGTAGTGGACGACGAACTTGTCGACGAGCACGACGCCGGAGAACAGGACGGCGAGCCGCCAGTGGGCCAGCAGTGCGGACGCGGACAGCCCGACGCTGAGGCTGACGAAGAACAGCGCCATGAACAGCTCCGTCAGCGGCCGCACCTGCTCGTGCAGCTCGTCGTTCCCCGGCAGCTGGGCGAGCGCGATACCGGCGAAGAACGCCCCGATCTCATGTGATATCCCGGTCAGCTTGGACAGCCCGAGGAAGAGGAACAGCGCTCCCAGCGCCTGCAGGAAGTAGGCGTGTGGTCGGTCGTAGAACCGTGGCAGGATGCGTGGGAACACGAGCCGGGCGCAGCCGTAGGCTGTACCGCCGACCACCGCGAGCGCGACCACCGTCCTGCCGAGGGCGCTGGCGAGCCCGGCCGCCGCTCCGCCGGCTGTCAGGGCGGCGATGACGACGATGACGGTCATGTCCTCGAACAGCAGCAGGCCCGTATCCAGTCGGCCCGCCGTCGTGTCGACCTCGTGCCGGTCCGCCAGCATCCGGAGGACGACCTCGCGGATGCCACCCAGCGCCGGGCCGGTCACGAGAACGTTCGTGCCGCGCTCGATGGGGTCCAGCGGCAGGTCGGGGAATTCG
>CAZAFX010000056.1:3069-7220 GCA_964484895.1 uncultured archaeon
CTGTACGTGGTGGCGATACCGATTACCGCCGCGGTCGCCGTGTCGAAGAACAGCGTGGACAGGCCGAAGAACACGAGGAACGTCACCAGCATCTGTGCCGGGGACACCCGCAGCGTCGTCCACAGCGTGGGCCGGATGCGGTCCGCCTTCAGCTCCAGCCCGATGAGGAACAGGAGGAAGACCAGTCCGAGCTCCGCCAGGACCTCGGCGGCGTGCCCTCCCCCCACGAGCCCCAGCACCGGTCCTGCCAGCAGGCCGGCGGCGAGAAACACCAGCGGCGCTGCCAGCCGCAGCGCGTGCGCGAGGACTGCCGCCACCCCGATGAGCACGATGATGAGGGTGATGTCCGGCCCGAACAGCGTTGCCGCGACCACACGCCCTGTTCCGGGCTGCTGCCTTAAAACCGTGCCTGTGCGTCGGTCAGAACGGCGGGGTGAGGTCGGTGTCCGCGATCGGTGTGGCGCCGTGGATTTCGGCCTGCTCCGCCTTGGCCCGGTCCTTCATGAGGAGGATGCGATGGTCGCCGACGGTGTCGTGGGCGACCGCGTCCCGCAGCACGTCGCCGTACTGCGCGGTCGTGGGCATGACGACGCAGTACGGGGTGAGGTCGTCCACCATGTTGACGTCGTAGCCGTACGCTGCCAGCGTGTCGCGGACGTCGTCGAGCTCCGCCTCGGTCGGGACCTCGAACCGGTACCTGTCCGGGCTGTAGAACGTGTCCAGCTCCTGGAACAGGTCGCCGTCGTCGAAGTAGTGGGCGAACAGGTACCGGTCGTGGACGCGGAAGACGTTGACGGTGAACTCCGACATCTCAGGGCGCGTGGTGGTCGACGGTCCGCTTGTTTGCGGTGCAGCGGCGGCATCTTCGTGGGCGTTCGTGTTCCCTGTGGAAGTAGTCCGCGTCGTCCAGCCCGCACAGCGTCGTCCCGTCCACGCGGTAGTGGTGGACGTCCCCGTGCCGGGTCATCCACCCCCACGATGCCGTCGCACCCATACCCGGGGCTGTGGATGCGAGCTTCATATCGGTGCCGGGTCCGTTGTTAAAGTGTTTGGGCCGCAGGTGTGGTGCATGGGGATCATCGAGGCCGAGGGGCTGGGCAAGGAGTTCACCGTCTACGAGCGCGGGGACGGGGTGCGGGGCTACCTGAAGAGCTTCCTGACACGGGAGAAACGGACCATCCAGGCGGTGGCGGACCTGGACCTGTCCATCGACCGGGGCGAGATGATCGGATACATCGGTGCGAACGGGGCGGGCAAGTCGACGACCATCAAGATGCTGACCGGTATCCTGCAGCCGACGACGGGTAGCGTGACGGTCAACGGGGTGGATCCGCACCGGGAGCGGAAGCGGAACGCGATGCAGATAGGGGTGGTGTTCGGGCAGAAGACGCAGCTGTGGTGGGATCTGCCGGTGAAGGAGTCGTTCCGGCTGCTGAAGGATATCTACGAGGTGGGCGACGATGCGTACCGGCGGCGGATGGACGAATTCGCCGATGTGCTGGATCTGGACGCGTTCATGGACCAGCCGGTGCGGAAGCTGTCGCTCGGGCAGAAGATGCGGTGCGAGCTGGCGGCTGCGTTCCTCCACCATCCGCCGGTGGTCTACCTGGACGAGCCGACCATCGGGCTGGACGTGGCGGTGAAGGAGCGGATCCGCGAGTTCATCAAGCGGATGAACCGGGACGAGGACATCACCGTCATGCTGACGACGCACGACATCAACGATATCGAGGACCTGTGCGACCGCATCGTGGTGCTGGACGAGGGCAGGAAGATCTACGACGGGCAGCTCGACGCGCTGGTTGACCGGTTCACCGACCGGCGGCTCATCGTGGAGATGCGGGATCCGCCGCTCGAGCTGGGGATGGACGGTGTCGCGGATGTGGTGCAGGAGGACGGCCGGGCGGAGGTGACGTTCAACCGGGAGCAGCTGTCCGCCGCTGACCTGATGCGGGTGATCCTCGACCGGCACGACGTGGTTGATTTCCGTATCAAGGAGCCGGACATCGAGGCGGTCGTCAAGAAGATTTACAACGAGGGGCTGCACACGGCATGACGCCGCTCCGCATGTACCTGACCGTGGCCCGCATGGGGTTCCGGGAGTCGCTTGCGTTCCGGTTCAACGCGGCCATGGCCGTCGTCACGTCCGGGTTCTTCCTGCTGCTGTACTACTACATCTGGCAGGCCATCGCTGCCGGCGGCCAGCTGGCGGTGCCGTTCGAGCAGGTGATGGCGTACATCGTCGTCGGGCAGATCGTGTCCAACACCGTGTTCGTGAACGCGGAGGAGTTCATCGGGGAGCGCGTCCGGGAGGGCACCATCGTCAACGAACTGAAGCGTCCGATCGGGCTGCGGAGCCAGGTCTGGGCGTACCTGCAGGGCAAGGCCGTGTTCAACCTCGCGGCCAAGGGCGTCCCGGTCGCGGTGCTTGGAGCCGTCTTCCTCGATGTCTCGTTCCCGACCGGGTGGCAGGCCGCCGGGTTCCTCGCGTCGCTGGCCGGGGCGCTCCAGCTCGTGTTCGCCTTGTCGTACGCCGTCGCGCTACTGGTGTTCTGGACGAAGGTGTACTGGAGCCTGCGGATGATGCGTGTACTTGTGCAGCGGCTGTTCTCCGGTGTGCTGTTCCCGCTGTACCTGCTGCCTGGCGGGCTGCAGGAGGTGTTCGCGGTGCTGCCGTTCCAGGCGATGGTGGACGCCCCCATCCGCGTGTTCCAGGGCGCCGTCACCGGCCGTGGCGTGCTGGAGGTGCTGGCGGTCCAGGCCGGATGGACGGCCGTCATCCTTGTGCTGGGCCACTACCTTGTCTGGCGGCGGGCCCGGTTCAAGCTGACGGTGCAGGGGGGATAGCGTGATGCAAGCGTATATGCGTGCGGCGCGGAAGCACCTGGCGGTATACTGGGGATACTTCCGGCAGTACTGGAAGTCGCGACTGGTGTACAAGGCTGATTTCCTCCTCGGGTTCGTGGGGCAGGCCATCTCGCTTGCCATCTCGCTGGCATTCCTCACACTGCTGTTCACGCAGGTGGACACCATCCAGGGATGGACGTACACCGAGATGCTGTTCCTCGCCGGGTTCGGCGGCTTCATCATGAACCTGCACCACCTGTTCCTGTTCAACATGTTCAACCTGGAGGAGTACGTCGTCCAGGGACGCATGGACCGGTTCCTCGTCCGCCCGCTCGACCCGCTGTTCCAGGTGTACGCCGATGACGTCTCGGACAACAACCTATCCAAACTCATCGTCAACGCCGGCGTCCTCGCCTACACCGTCCCGACCCTCGGCATCCCCGTCACCCCGGTGAACGCGGTCTACTTCGTTCTTGCCACCGCGTCCGGCGTCCTCATCTTCGCCGCCACCTACCTCGCGTTCGCTGCCACCGCGTTCTGGACGGGCCGCAGCCAGTCCGCTATCTGGCTCATCTTCCAGGTCACCGACTTCCGCCGTTACCCGTACGGCATCTACGGTACCGCCGCCCAGATCGTGCTCGTCACACTCATCCCCATCGCCTTCGCCTCCTTCTTCCCCGCCACCTACTTCCTCCAGAAGCCCGGATGGGACCTGTGGCAGGCGCTCAGCCTCGTCGCCGGCCCCGTCTACTTCCTCGCAGCCTACCGGTTCTGGCGGTACGGCCTCACCAACTACTCCAGCACCGGGAGCTGACCGCCACCGATTTAAGCTTCGCGCCCGTGGCGGCGTGCATGGATATGGACCGCGTCCCGGACCAGTGGCGGAACCCAGCGCTGTACGCTGCAGCAGGCATCGTCGCCGCGCTCAGCGCTGCGTTGGCCATCGCATCGGACCGGGCAGCGGAGAATCCCGGCGTGCAGGGTATGACCGTGCTCGTGGCGTCCACGCCAACCGTCCTGTCGGTCGCCGCCGTCGTGGCGGGCGGGTACTGGATCCTTCGCGATCTGTAATCTACGGTGATTCGCGATTTGCTATACTCCTAGACGGTGGTCAGCTAGTGTGTGGTGCCCGTCCGCCGCGTCAGTTCGCAGTGGCGCTGAGGGAGAGCCGCGGACACTGGCTTGATGATACCGTGACACGGTCCGGGTTACCGCTCTGCACCGAGACGTTCGCGGACCTGATGGCGCCCTGATTGAGCGGAGCGAACCACGGGTTGTCGCTGTTGCCCGGGTCGTGCTGTAAC
>CAZAFX010000057.1:0-1017 GCA_964484895.1 uncultured archaeon
GATCATCGTCACCGCCGACCAAGGCGAAGCGCTCAACGACCGCGGATACGGCTCCCACGGGAAGACCCTCGACCAGGCGGAGATCCGCGTCCCCCTCATCATCAAACCAGCCGACGGCCCCACCGACCGCACCGTCACGGCCCCGACAGAGGTCCTCGACGTCTTCACCTACATCCTCCGCCAGGCCGGCATCGACCCGGCCACCGTCGACACCCCGTACCACCGCGACGCCGGCCCCCTCATCGACGGCAACACCCCCATCGTCTTCACCGACCAGACCGGCGTCTTCCCCGGCAACTACCTGCTCGGCGTGGTCGGCCGCCAGTACAAGTACGTCCACGCCAACCACTCGTCCGACCACTACACGGCCAGCAACGGCTACAGCATACCGGAACAGTTTGCACAGGTCCGGTGGCCGAAAGAAGCGTTCTACCGCGTGAACGGCACCGGACAGGAACAGGTCCCCCGCACCACCGTCCCACGGGCCGTCCGCCGCCACGCCGAGACACTCGTCAACCGGTACACCAACAACTCCACCACCAGCAGCTACGGCGACCAGCTCCGTGACAACCTCGACGACCTCGGCTACCTCGGTTAACAGCCCACCAGCCCTCCACACAGGACCGCTACCGGACGCTACCGCGCCCTCGGTCGCCCTCCCCACCGCGCACACGATACCGCCGGACAGGACCCCTCCGAGGGGGGACGGCAAACTCTTTTATGCCGGCCACCCGCACGCACCCGTATGCGTCGTGGCCTCAGCCTCTCCATGAACTACCTCGTCATCGGCATGGTGGTGCTCGCGGTCGCGTTCACGGTCATCGGCCTGGCCACCGGCTTCCTCCAGGACTGGTTCGACGTCCCGGACAGCGAGGTGGAGGACGCCCGCATCGCCCGCGCATGCAGCGACCTGGCCAGCCAGATCGACCAGAACTACTGCGACAGGTACGTTGACACCTCCTGCCTGAACCCGCAGGACCAGCGCGACCCGTCCACCGGCCACGACCAGACAGCCAC
>CAZAFX010000057.1:1027-7163 GCA_964484895.1 uncultured archaeon
CGGCTGCGAACTCTCCAACTACGACCAGGACCTCACCGTCCAGATCGAGGGAAGCACCTTCGACTGCGTCGAGGAAGGCGAAATCCCCCGAGACGACACCTGCCCCGCCGGCTGACGCCCACATCGCGTACACCGGATGGATGCAGGAGAGACGCAGTCTGGACACAGCACTGATACAGCATCGCTGACGGACCGGACCGCTACCGTGCGCCCTCGGCTTCCTTCTCCCGCCGCTGGCGCTCCCGCACGATCCGCACGGACGCGTCCCCATCGGCCCCGGCGATGATCTCATCGGCAAGGGCCTCGGCGGCATCGGTCTCGTTCGCCAGCCGCTCGCTGTAGGCCCCCTGGACCAGCATCCGCAGCGCCAGGTCGATCCGCCGCTGGGGCGAGACCAGGACCGCCTTCCGCGCCATCACGCCACCGCGCTGGTACGAGACGACCTCCTCCTTCGGCGCCCCGTTCTCCAGGGCATCCACCAAGACCTGGACCGGGTGCTCCCCGGTCTCGTCCTCGATCCGCTGGAACGCCTCCTTGATGATACCCCAGTTCTTCTCGGACTTCCCCACGTTGTGGCCCGACGTGATCTTGTGCTTCCCACCACGGTGCCCGGCCACGTACATATGGGTCAACAGCCGCTCCACAATCTGGACATCCGCCTTGTAGAACTGCTGGTCGCTGTGGCGCCCCTTCGACCGCGGCGCCATGATGTTCTCAAGATTGATATACCCCTCCAGCACCGGATCACCGACCTCGACCTCCTCACAGTCCCACTCGTCAAACAGCTTCAGCTCATCCATCATATCACCGCGTCGGCTTCTCCTTGTTCCCGGCCACAAGCTCCTTCAGCGACACACCGTTCACCTTCGCCACCTGATACCGCACCGTCGGCAGATCACCCTTCGGCCCGTTGTCCGCCCCGCCGATCCCCTCCACCAGGACCTCGTCGTGCTCATCGATATGCTCAATCGCCTCATCCCCCGGGACGAAGGCCGTACACTGCTTCCCGTTCTTAATCACCTGCACCCTGACACACTTCCGCAGCGCCGAGTTCGGCTGCTTCGCCTCGATCACCCGCTTCTCCAACACGATCCCACGGGCCTGGGGCGACCCCTCCAGCGGATCCGCCTTCTCCTTCAGATTCAACATCCGGCGCTTGTACTCCTTATCATTCCACCGAAACTGCTGCCGGTTCTTCCGCATCTTCCGCGCGCTGTACAGCCCCATACGACTATCAGCCCCCACTTCCCCGACAAGCTTTAAATACGGTTTGAAGATGGAGAGGCCCTGAGTTCGCTGAGGATGAAAAATATTGGGAGATGTGCTGTTTTTAAGATGGAGGCGGTTAGCGATGTGCTTTCTAAAGTGGTTCTGTGGAACTTCTACTATCTCGTACCAGAACTTATTGTCAGTTTCGCTCTAATTGAGGTGTCTCCGGGGTCCTATATGATACGTGTAGTTTCATGGGTTATTTCTGAAGGTAATTTGCCGAAGATGATCAAACTACCAATAGTGGCGGCTTTTGCGCTTCTAATATTTCTCCTGGTGCCGCCAGTTATTTCGGCAGTGGCGGGCACCACTCTCAGTGGTCTGGTAAGAGGTCTCCCGTTCATTCAGATGCTTCTTTTGGGTGTATCGCTCACTATGTTCAATCTTGGATACACTATGTATATGCTCGGAGCGTCGAAGTTAAACACGGGACTTATTCTCATCTTCTCAGTTTCTGGGCTGTCAATGTTTGGATTTATTCTCGACTTTTTCGGTATAGTTGCCTGAGAGAGTGGATATCGAACCTGTATCTTCTATACAAAGAACCGATGCAGGAAACACATCGGATTGATATCGGGTATCCGCCGGTCAACGAGTGGAGAACTTACTTCGTTCGCTTGAACTCGTCGTAGACGATGGTGACGGCTTCAACGGCTGAGGCATCCAGTTCTGGCGGGCTGTAGTCTGCCGTGTCGTCTTCCTGTATCGCGTCCACGAGTTCCTGTGCGGAGGCGGATGCGCCGTCGTCATCGGTGACGATAACCATATCAGCCTTCTTCGCGCCCCGTATCATCTCCGAGGCGTGGTTGTAGTGGCCGCCGCCGTTGTTCCGCACACCCGTTTTCTCGGAGCGCCCTCTTCGGGTGCCTCTGTCTCGCCCGTCGCTTCTATACCGCACTTCCGTTGATACCGTGTCACCGTGGCCGTTGGCGGTCTCTCTAACCGCTGTACCCGGAATTGACTGGCCAGCCGCCCGTTGAACAACCTCCTTCACCTCCTCGCCGTGGCCTTGGGCGATCACCAGAAGGTCTTCGTGCGGGTCATCTCTATACCCGGCCGAATCGCTTACCTCGTCGCCGTGGCCGGATGCGACCTTGGAAACCTTATCCCCGATCTTCACACCGCGCTCCATCTCAAGGTCATCGAACGATGGCTGTCCTGCCGTCTTCGTCTCACGGACACCGGACTTCTTGATAACGACAGCAAATGCCTTGTCCAAAATCTGGTCATCTGTTTTGTAGTACGCAGATTGCCCATCGCCTTGGCCGTTATCTGAGGCGAGACTGACAAGTTCGGAATCTGGTGCGTGACCCTGCATGTCCTTTTCCGCCGCCGCGCCCAGTGCCGGGAGCAGCAGTACGATGGCCGCGAGGACGACGAACTTCTTCATACCCCTGCTCCGTGCCGCGATTCTTTTATACGCGCGGTGGAGGAGCGTCAAATACTCAGCATATGTCTGGTCGCGCTTCGTGGTAACCGCTCAATGCGGTTAAATTGCCAGGGATCGGCGGTGAGGGCTGCCGTCGAGGGAAGATATCGAACCTGTATCTTCTATACAAAGAACCGATACAGCAAACACATCGGATTGATATCGCCTATCGCGCCGGTCACAGGATGGCCCCGAGGTCGTACCCCGTGCGGCTGGGGCCGTGGTCCTGGGCGTGCTGGATAGTGTAGGTGAGGGCGTCGCGGGTGGTGGCGGCGTACCGGTCCGGGGCGTCCAGCAGGGCGTGGGGCGTGGTGCCGGTGGCGTCGAGGGCGGCGGCGAGGCTGTGGCCGACCGTGTGCCGCAGGTCGAGCATGTCGTCGTACGGGCAGTCCGGATTGCCCGGAAGCGGGGCGGGTGCGGCGTCGACGAGCCGGTCCACCGCGGATGCAGCGTCCGGCGGGGTGTAGTCGTCGAGCGCGGCCGTGTACCGGGCGACGGCGTCGGCCGTCTCCTGCCGCGTCTTGGGAACTGGGTCGGCGGCGAGGCGGTGGAGCGCGTCAGCGGCGTCCGCCCGGCGGCGGAGCGGCGTGGTGTAGAGGCAGTCGAGCACCATGGAGTCCGCCGGGTCGCCGGGGCTGTGCGGTGGCCGGTCGACGATGTAGTCCGCGGCCGCGTCGACGGCTTCCCAGTCCGCGGCGGTGGCGGCTGTGGCCGCGTCCTGGAGCGCGCCGCGGACGTCGGCGTGGTGCGTCGGGGTGCTGGCGTGGTAGAGGCGCCGCCACTCGTCCGCGTGGCCGATGCAGAACGGGGTGCGGACCGGGCGCTGCGGCAGGTCCTGCCGGTCGCGGACGTACCGTTCGCCGAGGTAGGCGACCGTTTCCCGGTACGTGTCCGTGACGAGCGCGGAGTCGCCCGGCGTGACGCCGCGGGAGACGTCATGCATCAGCTCGTGGGTCCAGACGGCTGCGAGGTGCGTGGCGGCCGGGTCGAGGCGGATCTGGGGCCGGCCGCAGTCCCGGCCCTCGTACCGGCCCGCGGCCGGCTCGCCGTCCCGGGTGACGTTCACCTCGTAGATGCGCGGGGCGTCGACGTGGTCCGGGAACGCATCGGTGACGGCGTCGAGCTGTGTCTGGAGCGCTTCCAGGTCGTCGGTGTCCAGCGCGCGGCGGAGCCCCGGTTCCGGGGCGGTCTCGTGGCCGACGGAGCGGAGGGCGAGCCACGTCCTTTCCGCGGTGCGGCAGGTGCGGTCGAGCCACTGGACGGGATGCACGCAGTGTGTATGGGGATGCAAGGCACAAATACGGGGGGGATGCGCCCCATCCGGCCGCGGCAGGACAGTGGGGGTCTATCCGAGGAGGCCGCCGAGGAAGCCGATGATGCCGCCGCGGTCGCGTGGCATCGGCTGCTGGTCCGGTGGGGTCTGCGGCGGCCGGTCCGCACCGTCCGACCGGTTGCCCGGCGCGGCGTCGGGTGGGGTGGCGCCGTCACCGCTGTCGGGCGGTGACCGGTTCAGGCGCTGGATCTGGCTGCGGAGGCGGGCGACCGTCGCGCGGAGCGAGGCCACCCGCCGTTCCAGCGCGGCGATGCGGCGGTCCTTCCGCTCCAGACGCCGCTGGAGGTCCGCCACAGTCGGGCCGGGCCGGTTGTGCGTCCGGTTCCACGTCGTGTTCGTGCGGTTGGTGGTGTGGTTCCAGGTCCGGTTCGTGGTGCGGTTCCGCGTGGTGTTGTCGGTGTCGTTGTGGCCGATGGGGACGGTGAAGGTCCGGCGGTCGAGCACGGTGCCGTGGTCCGCTTCGACGCGGAGGGCCATGTCGATGCTGTTACGGCCCGTGAAATCGTCTTCATAGATGGTCTGGAACAGGGTGTAGTTGGCGGTCTCGCCCGCGGGGATGGGGTCGCCCTTCTGCATCGCCGTTCTGAGTGGGCTGTCGATGATCGAGAGGATGACCCGGCCTTCGAGGGCGGTCTTACCCGTGTTCAGCACCGTGACGTTCGCGGCGAGGGTGTCGCCGAGTGCCGTGACAGTGCTCCGCTCGAACCGGACGATGCGGGCGGCCGCATCCGGGTCCGCGGTACCGTTGACCGTGATGTTGAACAGTTCCCGGTCGTAGGTCTCCCCAAGTGTGTCGTTCTGCAGCGTGAAGGTGACCGCAATCGTCTCTTTCTCCGTCTCAGGCATCGTGATAGTGAGCGGGCCTGAGCCGCCGCTTCCAGGTTCGAACGCGAGGAAGCTGTAGGAGCCCAGCCGCTCGCCGTCGTGCGTGGCGACCGCGGTGGCCGCGGGGTAGCTGCCGTTCTCGTTCCACGCCGTCACCCGGAACTCGATCTCCTCGCCGGGCGTCGCGCCCCGTGGACCGTCGATGGATTCAATCTGCGGGACCGCGCCCGCCAGACCAATCGACAGGAGGACCAGCCCGGCCAGGCCGCATGCTCTCGCCGCCATACCTGTCCGTGTGGGCGTCGACCGCTTAATAATGGTGTGGCCCGCGCGTGGGGCCGGTGTCCCTATCGGAGGAGGTGGCGGAGGCGGCGTCTGTCGTCGTCGGTGATGGTGTGGGCGGTGCCGGGGCGGATGCGGGTGTCGACGGCGCCGCCCAGCCCGTCGAGGACGTCGGCGGTGGCGTGGACGCGGCTGACCGGGATGTGGGGGTCGCTGTCGCTGCAGGCGAGAAGGACCGGTGTGCCGGCGAGGTCGCCGCCGTACCGGGCGCCGTCCAGTTCGGCGCCGATGAGGCCGCCGGAGAGGCCGGCGACCGCGTTGAACCGCTGCGCGTTGCGGGCCGCGTACTCCGTGGCGAGGCAGGCGCCCTGGGAGAACCCGACGAGGGCGGTGTCGTGCCGGGGGAAGCCGGCGTCGGCGGCCGTCTCCAGCGCGTCGGTGACCGTCGCGAGGGCGTCGTCGAGCGCGGGCTGGTTGTCGGCCACCGTCTGCATGAACGGGCGCGGGTACCATGTTCGGTCCGGGGCCTGCGGTGCGAGGAGGAGTGCGTCGTCCGCGACCGCGGCGCCGAGGTCCAGCATGCCGTCGGCGGTGGCGCCGCGGCCGTGGAGGAGGAGGACCGCCTGTGCCGGGTCGCCGACGGTGCGGCGGTGGAGACCGGGCATGGTCACACGCCCGTCCCGGTGTCGGCGTCCGGGAGATTGTGCTTCTCGATGGGGAGGCCGAGTTCCTCCAGCGCCTGCTCGACGTGCCGGTCCTGCGCGTAGTCCGCGCCGTCCTCCTCGCGGATGCGCTGGGCTTCGGCGAGGACCGCGCCTTTGCGGTCGTCGGGGATGTCCCATTTGTCCGTGGCGAGTTCGATGAGGAGGCCGTTGTGGTCGCGGAGGTAGGCGGAGTGGAAGATGCCGCGGTCGAACACGTTGTAGCGCTTGCCGGCGTCGTCGAGCGCGTCCGTGACGTCGCGGAACCGTTCGGGGGCGACGTGGAAGGAGAGGTGG
>CAZAFX010000058.1:0-7099 GCA_964484895.1 uncultured archaeon
GTGGCGTCGCCGCCCTGCGTCAGCGACAGGGAGAGCTGTGGCGGTGTCCGGTCGACATTGAACACGCGGCGGTCCGTCGCCGTGCTGCCGTTCGGGTCCGTCACCCGAACAGCGACACCGCAGGCGTCCGTCCCGGTATCGCTGCATGCTGCGGCTGGCCGCAGGGGCACGGTGAGAGGGCGATCACAGCTCCGTGGCAGCCATCCGGTCTCATAACTACCGTCGCCGCCGTTATCGTACCGGTATGCGCAGTCGAGGGTTGATACGGGGTCATCCGGATCGCTGTCTTGGATATCCGCCCTGATGTCACCCGAGCGCCAGCTGTCCGCGGGCGGCGCGGTGATATTCGTAGTAGGGGGCCGGGCGATATCCTGACATCGGCCGCCGAGGCAGACCCGTCCAAGAGTACAGTTACGGGCGCGCAGATCGAAGCAGCCGTCTGATCCCTGGACGCAGTCCTGTTCCGTCCTGTTGGACGTACAGACAGGATAGCCTGTTGGCGTGCACTCGTTGGTGCACGAACCAGCCGGGACGGCGATGGTATCCGATGAGCTACCAGTGCGGCTCTGCTGGTCGTAGCAGGTATAGGTGGCGGTGTATGTACCATCTGAATTATAACTGTGGCTGAGGCGGGCTCGTGGACCGCTGAATAAATCGCTCGTCCCGTCCCCCCACTCGATCACACACTGCTGGATAGTGCTCCCGCCGCGCTGGATGTCCAGATCTGCCTGGACGGCCCGATCGCCACGGCTGGACCCATGGCTGAGGTTGATGGACGTGGTAAGCGTGTCCTGATGTGCAGGCGGGAAGTACACCTCGCACGACTCCTCCATGTCGAGCAGGTAGATACCAGGCCGGAGCGGCTGATGACTGCCGGAACGGTCACGCACCGTGAACGTTTTCAGGTTACCGCTGGACGTGTTCGTCGTCGCCCGCGTCACCCCGCAGCCGCGGAACAGGTCGGATGTCATCGTCGCGTTTACATGGACCATCAGGTGGGGCGGGGTCACGAACCACTGTCCACTGGGCGTCCCTGCCTCGGCCAGCGTCATGTCAACGTAACAGCGTGAGGTGGTCTGGAGGAGGTAGACCCCTGCATCCAGTCGCCCGTCCGACGACTGGGAAGGGAGGAGGAACTCGCTCCGCTGATTGCCTGCCGGGTCCGACGTGATGGCCTTGGAGTTGGTGCCACATCCCTGAAACGCGGACTTGTCCACGGGCTGAGAAAGATGGACGGCGCGCCACCCATCGATAGGTATCCCGCTGTAGGGTCCGGCGAGCGCTGGCTGCACGGTGAAGTTGAGGCCGGTGAACGCTGCTGCAACGTATACGAGTATGTACGATGCCAGAGACAGCGTCAGCAACCGGCCGCGGTGAGCCCGGAACACCTGCACAAAGCCACGGCCGCGCGTCATGTGGTATCATCCAACCGTCTCGGTGGTATCGTCGCTGTTCCCCGAGCCATCGGATATCTCGAGGCGGATGTCCCATGGAGGCGTGTGGGTGGTGTTCGCGTACTCGACAACCGGTCCGGTCGCCTCGGCGGTGCTGTCGCCGTCAAAGTGCCAGTTGTAGCTGGTGGCGCCGGTGGAGGTCGTCCCGTTCAGCCACAGTGCGTTCCCCTGGGCGAGTGTCCCGTACGCGGACGCGTTGGTGGTGAACCGGGCGGCGAAATCCGGCCCGCAGATGGTGGCGTAGTCGCCCGGGGTGTCGGGCTGGAAGTTGTTGCTCCACCACGTCCGGATCTCCAGCCCGGTCGCATCCTCGAGGCTGGGGAGGCCGCAGGTCCCGGCGCCGCGGTTCCCCTCCGCCACGCCGGGCTCGAAGAACCGGTAGACCCGCCGTCCCGCGTCCGTCGGGTTGGCCTGCGCCGAGGGGACGACGGACGTGTCCTGGTAGTAGCGGCACATGATCTCCCGGCATTTTGCGGCGTCCAGCTCCTCGAAGTCGGTGCGGCAGTCGTGGACGTTGAAGCAGTGGACGCCGTCCTCGCAGTACGAGTTCCGGCCGCTTCCTGACACCTCCTGCAGGCTGCCGTCACCGTCCGCATCCAGGTTGAACCGCTGGGTGCAGTACTCCACCGCCTCGCTCTGGGCGCTGGATCCGGCCTGCTGCCAGTCGAGGCAGCGCTGCTGGCACGCCTGCTCGATGGTCGCACGGTCCCGTGTATACGGGAGCTCGTTCGTGTTGATCGTGTTCAGCACGAGGTTGATGACGACGACCGCGACGATGAGCAGGATGACCATCCCGATGATGAACTCGAGCGACATCTGGCCGCGGCGCGCTGTGCCCATGCACCCCGTATTCCCGCGGCCGGATTATAAAACTGCAGGTCGGACGCGGTCAGTTCTGGCGGTACTCGGGTTCGCAGACAATCCACCAGCTGTCGCCCTGGTCCTCGTCCTGCTGGTAGAAGTCGTAGGAGGCGTTGGCGTCGTTGTACCAGTTGCTGATGCGGTAGCCGGCTGAGTCGGTGACGTCGGAGAGGCCGCAGCTGCCGACGCCGGCGTCATCGTTCTCCGGCGAGAATAGCCGCCCGATATGGTTGTGGACGTTGGTACAGGACCGGTCCGCCCCGCGGTTGTTCTGGCAGGCGGTCGATTCGCCATAGTACGGGTCCTTGTTGACCTGGGTGTAGTACTCGCACATGATCTCGCGGCACTTGGCTGCGTCGAGTGTCTGGAAGCTTGCCTCGCAACTGTGCATGTTGAAGCAGTGGACGCCGTCCTCTCAGTAGGTGTTGTATCCCTCGCCGACCCGGCCGCTGGTGCTGCCGTCATCGTTCGCATCGAACGTGAACGTCTCCGTGCAGTAGTCGATGGCGGCGCTCAACGCGTTCTCCTGTGAGGCCTCTTTCCATCCCTGGCACAGCGAGGAGCACTGCTGTTCGATCTGCTGGCGTTCGACCGCCTGCTGGCCGACCTCCGGCTCCTGGAAGATGTTGAGGAACATGGAGATGACGACGGCCGCCACGACGAGCAGGATGACCAGGCCGATGATCATCTCCAGCGACTTCTGTCCCGTTCTCATGGTCGCACATCCCCGGGGTCGTCGAGGTTGTCTGTGTACCACGACGCCTGCAGGTCGCAGGTCCCCACACCCGTTTCACCGTTCGACGGTTTAAATATGTCCACGACGTGCTGCGCTGCCTCGGCCGGTGCCTCGCCGTTGACCTCGGTGTAGTAGTCGTACATCACCTGCTTGCAGGTGGCGGCGTCGAGGGTGCGGCCGTCGGCCGAACAGGTGCCGACGTTGAAGCAGTGGGCGCCGTCGCTGCAGAACCGCTTCCCGGCCTGTTCGAGCGTGCGCGGGTCGCCCCCGAGGTCGAACGCCCGGCTGCAGTAGTCGACGGCCGCCGCCTGCTTCCGGACGCCGGTGAAGTTCCGGTAGTCGTCGCACAGCATCTGGCAGGACACGTTCATCCGTTCCTGCGGGCTCACCTGGTAGCCGGGACGGATGAACAGGAACCACGTGCCGGCGACGATGATGACGGCCGCGAGCGCCGGCAGCAGGTACGGGAGGTAGTCGTAGTCGTCCTGCAGCGCCATGCGGGAGGGTTACGGGCGCCAGTATTTAACCGTTGGGTGTGTTCACGCGGCGCCGATGCCGGCGATGAAGGGGGTGATGTAGACGGAGGCGATGATGACGATGATGGAGAAGACGATGCCGGCGTAGATGAGGGTGCGGGAGATTTCGAGGTCGCGGTTGATCTCGTCGAACCCGTGCTGGATGCCGTTGGTGAAGTAGGCGAGGATGAGGGAGACCTCGATGAGGTAGAGGGAGACGATGAGCAGGAGGAGGGTGGGGGGGATGCTGCTGTCGAGGTTCTTCACCAGCGAGAGCTGGCCGGTGATACCGCCGGATACGCCGCCCCCGCCGCCGGGGGACAGGGTCTGCTCGATATCCTCCAGCCGCTGCGAGATCTGGAACAGAATCTCGACGATGAGCAGCGACATGGAGGCGGCGGCCGCGGTGATGATGGGGGCGATATACCGGGCCTGGATCTTCATCTGGCCGACCGTCTCGTCCAGCAGCTCCTTGATGAGCTCCTCGACCCGCTTCTGGTTCTGGATGTACTCGTTCAGCGTCCGGATATTTGTCGCCATCGCCGCGGAGCCCTTCGCCGTGCTGTTCGCGACCACCTGCATCGTGTTCTCGAGCAGGCTGGACGGGTAGTATGTGATGGAGCCCTCGTTCTTGTCGAAGATGGCCTCGTGGAACGGGAGGCCCTTGCCCTCGATGTTGTTGAGGGTGAGGGAGAAGAAGCCGTGGAGCGGGTGGTCCCCCTGGCCAATCTTCTCGTACTCGCGGACGACCTCGTACACCGCCCGCTCGACCGGCAGGTTCTTCGATAGCATGTTCTCCAGCGCGGTGAGCCCGACGTCGATGCCGTCCTCGATCTCCTTGATCTGCTCCCGGATCTTCTTCAGCCGGTAGCTGCGGCCGAGGAAGTAGGTGACGAGCCCGGCCACGAGCCCCCAGAACAGGGTCATCCCCTGCACCACGTTCGGTACGACGTTCTCGACCTCGTACTGGGTCTCGATGAAGTCCGACCACTGGTCCGCGGCCGGCCCGGTCAGCGTCCCTTCGGACGTGATGCTGACCTGCATGGAGATGATGTTCCCGATGAGTTCGGCGTAGTAGATGATGCCGGGGAGCATGATGAGGAAGCCGACGGTGACGGCGACGAGCCGGACCGGGAGCTCGTAGGTCGTGTCGCCGACAGTCAACTGGAGCTTGTCCCGGGGCGGCAGGTTCGGCACGTTCTCGAGGCTGGGCTGCGAGTAGGCGCCGGGCCGCTTCGATATCAGCCGTTTCACGAGGAAGAACAGGAACAGCGGCAGGATGAACAGGTAGCCGAACGCGATGTACAGCGTCATCCCGCCGACCGAGGCCTGTCCCTGGTTGAGGAAGATGGAGACGAGCGGGAACATGATGAGCCCCATCAGCGGCAGCACGATACCGGCCATGTGGATGACCTTGACCGGGGAGGACAGGTTCCGGGCGTACTGCGACATCTTGTCCCGCGTCGCCTGAATCATGTTGTCCTGCCCCTTGTCCAGCATCCGGTCCCGGCCCTCCCCGGTCCGGGACGTCGCATCGATCAGGAACTCGAACGACTTCACGAAGTCCTGCGACCATTCCCGCCACAGCTGCATGTACTCCGCGATCCCGTCCTTCATGCTGGTGAACCGGCCGGTCTGCGTGTCCCACAGGATCTTCGACAGGTCCCGCGACACCGGGCCGCCGGTGTGGTCCGCGGCGTTCCGCACCGCACCCTCCAGGCTCGGGTTCATGTTCAGCTGCATCGCCATGTACAGTATGACCCGCAGCGCCTCGTCGGACGACTTGATGCGGAGCACCGTCGCCCGGAACCCGGGGTAGGACAGTACCCAGTACGCCCAGAACCCGGGGGCACCCCAGATGATGACGCCGATCGGCCCCGAGAACAGCAGCGTCGTGAGCAGCGCCGCCACGACCATCGGGGCCAGCGGTATCATGAGCAGGGCGCCGACCTCCTCCTGCGACAGGTTGATGCGGGCGACCCGCATGTTCTCCTCGAGGCTGTCCACCCGGCCTGACAGCAGCGGCAGCCCGGCGAGGTCGACGGTCGTGACGTCGGCGGCGCGCCGCGCCCACCGCTCGTACCGTGACCCGGCCGCAGCCTCCTCGGCCTCCTGGTACCGGCGGTAGTCCTCGCTCCGGACCGGAGCGAGGTCGAATCCGTCGCCGTCACCGCCCTTGCCGGACCGTCCGAACCGGTCGCGGAGCCCCATGCATCCTCCCTGCCGCGGCGTGCTTTTACATCTTCCCCGCAGCGTCGCCAGTTATTAATACCGCGGATGCGCGTACGTGCAACGGGCGGCCGCCCGTCTGCGGTCGCTGCGTGGTCACCGATGGCACAGAACGATGCTGGCGGCGGACGGCGGCGCGACCCGGTCTCCCAGCAGGGAGCCGGCGACTACGAGTACGACCGCGAGGAGGGCCGCGTCCGCATCAACCTGCGCGGCTCCACGCTTGGCGCCTCGGTCGCGGACTTCGGCGAGGTCATGGGCCGCATCATCGACATCCTGATGGAGGTGGAGGATGTCCGGGAGGTCGTCCTGGCACAGGAGCGCGACTACCTGTACGGCGCGGACCAGGTGGAGCTGCTGGACGAGGTCGCTGACAAGATCGTGACCCTGATGCGGGACCCGGCGTACTCGACGCCGGACGAGTATATCCAGGAGCAGTGCGAGGAGCTGCTGCCGGAGATGCAGGGGTTCATTCAGGACCTGCTGGCGCGTGACCTGCGGCAGGACCCGATCGGCGCCTACGTCAAGGTGAAGCGCCAGATCGAGGAGACGAAGGTGAAGGCCCGGAACGCCCGGCAGCAGCGCGCTGACTGCTACCGGCAGTGGATCGACGAACAGCTCGAGCCGCTGAAGGCGGAGCTAGCGGAGCTGGAGCTTGTGCAGATGGTGGAGGGTGACCTCGCCGGCCACCACGTCGGCGACCGGGAGATATACCGGCAGATCTTCCGGCCGAACATCCGTCCGAACTTCATGCTCACGCGGTACATGAAGACGTTGCCGGACGACGCCCGGATACGGGACCGGTACCAGGTGGAGTCGGTCGATGCCGAGGTCCAGGTGTTCGAGCTGGGGGACGACGTCCGGCCCCGGTACCATATCACGCCGCCGGAGTTCGATCTGAACGACCAGGAGTACGAGATCCTCGACGTGGCGCGGCGGTACATGTCGGAGCACGAGCCGGAGGAGTCTGAGTTCGCGGAGCCTGGCCGCATCCGGCAGATATTCTCCAACATCGGCCGCGACATCATCATCAACGTCGCCCAGCAGCGCGGGGTCAACCTCGACCCGGAGAAGATCGAGGAGCTGACCTCCATCCTGACACGGTACACGGCAGGGCTGGGCGTGCTGGAGGTGCTGCTGGCGGACCGGAAGCTGCAGGATATCTACGTGAACGCCCCGGTCGGCACCTCCCACATCTACGCTATCCACGCGGACCACGGCGAGGTCGGCACCAACCTCATCCCGACCCGGGAGGACGTGGAGCAGTGGCCACCCGGTTCCGCATCATGTCCGGCCGGCCGCTG
>CAZAFX010000059.1:0-6803 GCA_964484895.1 uncultured archaeon
GGGAGCCAGCCACCCGCCTGCGTGGCGACCGCGGCGAGCGCGTCCGGCACGAGGTACCACGCCGCGAATGCGGCCGCGGCGATGAGGATGACGATGGGGACGAAGACACCGGTGACACGGTCGGCGAGCGCCTGGACCGGGACCGACGTGCCCTGCGCCTGCTGCACGAGGTCGACGACGGTGGCGATGTACGCGTCGTCGCCGACCTTGGTCGCCTCGATGATGATGCGGCCGGACTCGTTGATGGTGCCGCCGATGACCTCGTCGCCCGGCTCCTTCCCGACTGGCGTCGACTCGCCCGTGACCATGGACGCGTCAACGGTCGTCTCGCCCTCGACCACGTCTCCGTCCACGGGGATCTTCTCGCCCGGCTTGACGACGATGCGGTCGCCGGGGGTCACCTCGTCGACCGGGATCTCGGTCTCGTCGCCGTCCCGCACGACCCGGGCTGTGCGGGGCTGGAGGGAGAGCAGGTCCTCGAGCGCGGATGATGCGCGGCCCTTCGCCCGGTTCTCCACGTACTTGCCGGTGAGGTGGAACGCGATGATCATCGCGGCGATGCCGGCGTAGTTCTGTATCGGCATGACGAACGTGAGGATGCCGGTGAGGAACGCCGCCGACGAGCCCATGGTGATGAGCGTGTCCATGTTGACGTCGGCGTGCAGCAGCCGGCTGAGCGTGGCGAGGTGGACCGGGCGGCCCACCCAGTAGACCGCCGGCAGCGCCAGGACGACCATCGCCACGTCCATCTGGACCGGGGTGATCGGGCTGTACCCGAGGTAGGACGCAGCCATCAGCGCCATGACCGGGACGGTAAGGAGCCAGGCCGCAAGCATCCGCCGCCAGCTGTACGCGGAGTGGACCGCGGCGTGGTGGCTGCCGCCCTGCACATGGCCGCCGTGGCCGGGGTACCGGTCCCGGTCGTCGTCCAGCACGCCGTACCCCGCGTCGTGGACCGCCGCGCGCAGCGCTGCCTCGTCCACGTCCTCGGCGTGGTCGACGGTGGCGGTGTCGTTCGCGTAGTTGACCGACACCGTCTCGACGCCGTCCACGGCGCCCAGCGCCTCCTCCAGATTGCGGGCGCAGGAGGCGCAGTGCATCCCGCGGATGGTGAGCCGGGTGCGTGGCATCGGGAGCGACTTGTGGGCGCGGGGTTTAATGTGTTTGGTCCGGGGGCGGGGCAACACTTTTCACCGGCGGACACGCACCGCACCTGTATGGAGTACGAGCGGCTCGTGGCGGCGTACACCGCGCTGGAGGGGACGCAGTCCACGCTTGAGAAGGCGGATATCCTTGCGGACCTGTTCCGGGACGCGACGCCGGACGAGCTGGAGCTGCTCGGCCACCTTGTCATGGGGCGGCCGTTCCCGGCGTGGACGGACCTGGAGATGGGGGTCGGCGACAGGACGATGGTGAAGGCCATCGCGACCGCGACCGGCGAGTCCGCGGAGACGGTGGAGGACGCGTGGCGGGAGACCGGTGACCTCGGTGACGCCGTGCAGGAGTTCGTCAAGGGGAAGAAGCAGCAGACGCTGGCCAGCAAGGAGCTGACCGTGGAGCTGGTGCAGAACAACCTCGAGCAGATCGCGGGGGCGGAGGGCGCGGGCAGCGAGGAGCGTAAGATCCAGCGCATCACCGAACTCATCGGGTTCGCGGAGCCGGACGCCGCCAAGTATATCGTGCGGACTGTGCTGGGGAACATGCGCGTCGGCGTGGGGGAGGGCACGGTGCGGGACGGCATCGTGGCCGCGTTCTTCGCCGATGTCGTCGACCCGAAGGCGTTCACGGAACGGCTGGAGGATACGGGGATGCGGGTCGCGGTGGACGCCGCGGTGCAGGAGGACGTGAGCGAGTACGGGCTGTACGACACGTTCGAGGCGGAGAACGAGGTTGACGTGGTGGACGCGGACGACCTGGGCCTCGCGGACCTGTGGCGGCCGGAGGGGTACGACCTGGTCGTGGTGGGTGAGACCGGGGACCGGGTGGCGCGCGTGGCGGAGCTGGTGCAGCACGCGTACGACGTGTCCACCGACCTCGGCAGGGTGGCGCGGGTGGCGGCCGAGGACGGGCCGGCCGGGCTGCGGGAGATGGAGATGGAGCTGGGGCGGCCGGTGAAGGTGATGCTGGCGCAGAAGGCGGAGACGATGGAGGACGGGTACGAGGCGGTGCAGGACGAGGACGGCGTGATGGCGGTGGAGTACAAGTATGACGGGATGCGGGTGCAGGTGCACAAGGACGGCGATGATGTGCAGGTGTTCACCCGCCGCCTGGAAGACGTGACCGCGCAGTTCCCCGATATCGTCCGGGCGGTCAAGAAGCACGTCACCGCGGACCAGTGCATCATCGAGGGCGAGGCGGTCGCGTACGACCCCGACGACCACAGCACGGTCCCGTTCCAGCAGCTGTCCAAGCGTATCAAGCGGAAGTACGACATCCAGGAGATGGTCCAGCAGATCCCGGTCACCGTCCACCTGTTCGATATTATCTTCCTTGACGGCGAGGCGGTCATCGACGAGCCGCTCCGAGCACGGTGGGAGCGCCTGGCCGACGTGGTCGAGCCAGCAGAATACGACCTTGAACTGGCGGACCATATCGAGACGGACGACATCGACAAGGCGGCTGCGTTCTACCAGGACGCGCTGCAGGCCGGGCAGGAGGGCGTGATGCTGAAGAACCGGGACGCCGCGTACAAGCCTGGGTCCCGCGTCGGCTACATGATGAAGCTGAAGCCGGTGATGGAGACGCTCGACCTCGTCATCGTCGAGGCGGACTGGGGGGAGGGCCGGCGCAGCGACTGGCTGGGGAGCGTCCTGCTCGCCTGCCGCGACGGGGACGGCGAACTGCGGACCGTAGGGAAGATGGCGACCGGGTTTACCGACGAGCAGCTGCAGGAGCTGACCGACCGGCTGCAGGACCGCATCGTGTCCGAGGAGGGGCGGCATGTCGAGCTCGAGCCGGACGTCGTGGTCGAGGTCGCGTACGAGGAGATCCAGGAGAGCCCGGCGTACAGCTCCGGGTACGCGCTCCGGTTCCCGCGGCTCGTCCAGTTCCGTGACGACCTTGGGATGGACGGCGTCGACGGGCTGGGGAAGATCGAGTCCCTGTTCGAGAGCCAGCAGTCGTAAGAACCTATATAAAGTTTCATTATCTACTAGTGGGTAATAACCGTGGTCGCGACGGAGGGCGCACAACATTTAAGAAGCGGCCTCACGCACAAGTGACCACGGTTCAGGTGTTACAATGGTCGCAAGCCAAGAAACGCTCGACGCGCTGGAGGACATCGGACTGAACATGTACGAACGGAAAATCTACGCCGCGCTTATCTCGCGCGGTGTGTCAACCGCGGGAGAACTCTCGGAGATGACGAACGTGCCGCGGTCCCGTGCGTACGACGTCCTCGAGTCGCTGGCGGAGAAGGGGTTCGCTATCCTGAAGCCGTCCAAGCCGATGCAGTACGTGGCGGTGCCGCCCGAGGAGGCGCTGGAGAACCGGAAGGAGCTTCACCGGCAGGAGCTGGAGGAGAAGATGGAGCGCGTCGACCGGTTCAAGGAGAGCGAGGCCGTCCAGGAGCTGCAGACCCTGTACAACGAGGGGGTGCAGCGCGTGGAGCCGGCCGAGATGTCCGGAGCGCTCAAGGGTAAGTACAACGTGTTCAAGCACCTCGGGAACATGATGGCGGACGCCGAGGAGGAAATCAAGATCATGACGACCGATGACGGGCTGCAGGACATCGTCGACAACCACATGGACGAGCTCCGGTCGGCGCGTGAGAACGGCGTCCAGGTCCGCATCCTCGCCCCTCGCTCCGATGAGACGGAGGAGGCGTGGGAGACCGTATCGGAGGTCGCTGACGTGCGCGCTGTCGATCCGGACCAGGAGACGCACCCGGAAGGGCGGCTGCACCTGGTCGACGGGGAGCAGATGGCGTTCTCCCTCACCGACGACGGCGTCCACCCGACCCAGGACACCGCGTTCTGGTCGCAGTCCAAGCATGCTGCGTCGGGCGCCTGTCGCGGCGTGACCCGGCGCATCCTGCTCTCACCGCGTGAACGTGGACGCTGACCGGCGGGGCTACGACGTCCGTGCACGGGCCTGCATGCCGCGTACTGCGGTCGCCTGCTGCACACCGCTGACGATGCCCTCCCCGATCTGTGTGAAGAGGAGCGAGAGCGGGTCGAACTGCTGCGGCGGTGCGAACGTGCGCGTGCGGAGTGAGGACCGGTTCGTCAGGTTCCGCGCCGTCTGCCGGGCGATGGGTTCGCCGCCGACCCGGTCGACGAGGCCTGTGGTCGCGGCGGTCCGTCCGAGGAAGATTTCTCCGGTCGCCTCGGCCTCGACGGCAGCCACGCTCATGTTGCGGTAGCGGGCGATGTCCTCGATGAACGTACGGTGTACCTGGTCGAGGATCTCCTCGAACCGTTGCCGTTCCTCCGGTGTGAGGTTCTTGAACTGGGAGCCCATGTCCTTGAACCGGCCGGCCGTCAAGTTCACGTATTCGACGCCGAACCGGTCCAGGAGTTCCGACATCTCGAGGTACGTGGTCGTGACGCCGATGCTGCCGGTCATCGTGAGCTCGTCCGCGACGATGCGGTCGCAGGCCGCCGCCATCCAGTAGGCGCCCGAGGCGGCGACCTCCTGCAGCCGGCAGACGGCGGGGACCTCAGCGTCAGCGACGGTCCGCGCCGCCTCCCGTGACGCCACGACGCCGCCGCCCGGCGAATTAATCTCATACATGATGGCATCAACGCCGGCATCCTCTGCCTTGGCGGTGAGCGAGGCGATCTGGGACGGGGTCGTCCCCTGCGCGGACAGGCCGTCGCCATAGCTGATCGGGCCGCGGACCGGAATGACGCCGAGCGTGCCGCGGTCCTCGAACGCGAACGTGCCATCTTGGTCACCCGCTGCCAGCAGCAGGCCGACGGCAAGGATGACGAGACCTCCGAGCACCGCCGCCCACCAGCCGCGTGAAAGGTCCATGCAGCCGGGTGCAGGGGCGCACTTTTTATATCATTTGGTCGCCCCGCATCCGGCATGGACCTGCCAGCCGCGGACGCACGACAGATCATCGAACGGGTGAAGTCCGGGGACATCGCCGACAAGGATGACCTGCACGCGGCGAAGCGTGAACTGGCGCGGGAGCGGGACTGGGACGGGTTGCCGCCGAACGCCGCTGTCCTTGACCACGCCGAGGAGGAAGAGCTGCCGGCGGTGCGGGACGTGCTGGCGCGGAAGCCGGTGCGGACGCTGTCCGGCGTGGCCACGTGCGCGGTCATGTGGATGTGGGACGACTTCTCCTGTCCCTATGACTGTGCGTACTGTCCGCAGGGGAGCCACGACGGGGAGACCGCGCCGAAGTCGTACACCGGGAAGGAGCCATCGGCGCGGCGCGCCATCGACAACGCCTACGACCCGTACGACCAGGTGCGGTCGCGACTGGAGCAGTACCAGAACATCGGGCATCCGACCGACAAGGCCGAACTCATCATCATGGGCGGGACGTTCCCATCGACACCCGATGCATTCCAGGAACAGTTTATCAAGCGGTGTTTCGACGCGCTGAACGGTGAGGACGCAGAAGATCTGACGACGGCGCACCGGATGAACGAGACGGCGGATAACCGGAACGTGGGGCTGACCATCGAGACGCGGCCGGACTTCGCGACGCCGAAGCACGTGGATGACTTCCTCCGGTTCGGCTGCACCCGGGTGGAGATGGGGGTGCAGACGCTGGACGACCGGGTGCAGGAGCTGACCGACCGGGGGCACGGGACGGACGCAGTGGTGGACGCGACGCGGCGGCTGAAGGACTGCGGGTTCAAGCTCACCTACCACATGATGCTCGGGCTGCCCGGCGAGGACCGGGAGCAGGACCTGGACAAGTTCCGGCAGCTGTTCGCCGATCCGCGGTTTCAGCCCGACGAGCTGAAAATCTATCCGACCGCCGTCATCAATGGCACCAAACTGCACGAGATAGCAGAGCGCGGCGAGTACGAGCCGCTGGATGAGGAAGCGCTGTACGAGCGGCTGGAGCGCATCATGCCGCTGCTGCCGCCGTACGTCCGGGTCAAGCGCATCATGCGCGACATCCCGTCCACGGAGATCGACGCCGGTGCGTCCCGCACCAACGCCCGGCAGATCCTCCGGCGGCGGATGGATGAGAAGGAGATCAAGACGCGGGAAATCCGGAGCCGGGAGGTCGGCCACGTCCGGGAGAAGGAGGGCCGGGAGCCGGAGACGGCGGAGATCGTGACGCGGACCTACGACGCCAGCGGCGGGACCGAGCAGTTCCTGGAGATGGCCGACCCGGACAGGGACATCGTGCTGGGCTACCTGCGGCTGCGGTTCCCGGGCGACAGCATCCGGGACGAGATCGACGCCGACACGGCGGTGGTGCGGCAGCTGCAGGTGGTCGGTCCGGCCACGCCGCTGGACGCGGACGGCGACGTCCAGCACAGCGGGTACGGGACACAGCTGATGCAGGCCGCCGAGGAACGAGCGCGGGACGCCGGGTACGGGCGGCTGGCAGTCATCTCCGCGGTCGGGACGCGCGCGTACTACCGGAAACTGGGATACGAGCGGGACGGGCCGTATATGGCGCGGGCACTGTAGTCTGAAGAAGCTACTAAACTTTCGGGAATCTCAGCAGTAATATGGTCGACGTACTCACGGTCGGCGGTGGCAACGCGGCGTCGTATCGGATTGAGGATGAGCTGTATCCTGACGTGGTTGAGCTTATCGGGGTTGTGGACCCCGACCCCGATAGCTGGGTCAGGAGCGATTATACGGGCGAGGCAGACATCTAC